>CANQUZ010000015.1 GCA_947627165.1 uncultured Roseburia sp. | reverse complement strand
GCGTTGTCATAATAATCCGATCTACCCCAGCCACTTTTGCAGGCATCACGTTCATCAAGACAGACGAAGGGTAGACGGCTTTTCCCCCCGGCACATAGACACCGACTTTTTCTAAGGGCGTCACTTTCTGGCCTAATAGGATTCCGGAATCCTGGGAGTCAAACCAGGAGCACTGACGCTGTTTTGCATGATAATCCCGGATATTGGCCAATGCCTTGCGGATGACCTCAAGCAGCTTTGGGTCCACAAGCTCATAGGCTTCTTTGATTTCATCCTCGGTCACTAAAAGATTGGAGGCATCGATATCCGCCCCGTCAAATTTTTTGGTATATGCAAACACCGCCGCATCCCGCTCCGCCCTTACGTTTTCAATGATGGCATTGACGCGCCCCTCAAATTCGCTGTAAGAGTTCGGGCTCCTCTTTAAGAGGTTTTCTAAGATATTGTTCCTTGTTTCTTCCGTCAATTCTAAGATTCTCATATTTCCTCTCATTCTGCCGCTTCAGCGGCCATTTCCTAAATTTGCATCGTTTCTTGATTTCCGCTCCGCCTTTTACCATACCGCCTTCTATTTGATTAGGGATTTCAAATCCGATATCAGCTTTGTAATCCGCTCATTTTCCATCTTCATGCTCACCTGGTTGACGACCATGCGGGCGGACAGCGGGCAGACCTCTTCTAACACGGAAAGCCCGTTCTCCCGCAGGGTGGAACCCGTCTCTACGATATCGCAGATGACTTCTGAAAGGCCGACGATAGGCGCTAATTCAATGGATCCGTTTAATTTGATGATTTCCACCGTCTGGTGTTTTTTATTGTAAAAATAATCTTTGGCGATATGGGGATATTTGGTCGCCACCCGAATCAGTTCATGATGTTGCAGGAAATCCTTCGCGCTCTCCGGTCCGCAGATGCACATCCTGCATTTTCCAAAACCCAAATCCAGCACTTCATAAATATTCCTGCCCTCTTCTAAGATGGTGTCTTTCCCCACCACGCCGATATCCGCCGCGCCATACTCCACATAAGTGGGAACATCCGGTCCTTTCGCCAAAAAGAAACGGAGCTTTAACTCTTCATTGACAAAAATCAGCTTCCGGGTGTCCTTATCTTTCATTTCCTCACAGGTTATGCCGATTTGTTCAAACATTTCAAGGGTTTTTTTTGCCAGTCTTCCCTTCCCTAAAGCAAAGGTCAGATATCGCATCTCTTCCATTTTTTCCTCATTTCTGCGCTGCTTTTGTCTTCGCATTGCCAAGTCTTTGCCAATCAAATTTGTGGGTGCAGCGCGAACACAAACTTGTTTTTCACTCCTGCCGCCGTCAGGCGCCTTTCTAGCTTCCGGTTTTACAGGAAGGTTAAGGTTGCAATATGATTTCGCCCGGCATAAAGCTCATACGCCTTACGGATTTCCTGCTCCTCCTGCCCCTTGCCGCCGTCCCACGCCAAAAGCTCTACGAAACCGCCCTCTTTCCTCTTTTGGACGGCCGCCTCGATTGCCTCTTTCCGGCTCTCTTTCCGGTAAACGATTAGCTCCGTCTGATGTTCCAGCGGAATCTCAATTTTCTGCCGGGAAAGCGCCGCCATCAGCTGGTCAATGACAACTGCAAACCCGATGGAAGCGGACTGCTTCCCAAAATAAGTCAGCAGGGCGTCGTAGCGCCCGCCCTTAACGATGGCTTCCCCGCTGCCAAAGGTATAGCCGGCAAAAATAATGCCGGTATAATACTGATAATCACTGACAATCCCCAGTTCAAAAGAGATATATTTGTCAATCTGATAGACCTTTAGCAGCCCGTGAAGCTCCTCTAACCGTTCAATGGCAGCCACAATATCCGGATAGCTGCCGGCGCATTCCTTCACTTCCGTAAGCTCGTCCGCCCCGTTATACAGATTTCCCAGCATATGGAAGAGCTTCTTTAAGTGATCGTTTAAGTTTAAGGCCTCTACAATTTCATCCACGCCAAAAAAATTCTTGTTGGAAATCAGATCCCGCAGCTCTTCCTCCTGCTCTTCCTGCAGCCCTGCCGCTTCCATCAGGCTGCGGAAAAATCCCGCATGGCCTACGGCAAGCTGAAACTCCTTTAACCCGGCGCGCTGCAGGCAATCTACCACCATAGCCAGAATCTCTGCATCCGCATCCACGTCAGGGGCCCCCAGAAGCTCGGCGCCAAGCTGGGTGTTCTCCTTTAACCTCCCCTGGTAGCTGCTGTTATTGATGAAGGTATTCCCCATGTAGCAGAGGCGGATTGGCATCTCCTCCTCCCCGAAATACTTTACCGCGCAGCGGGCGATCGAGGGGGTGATATCCGGCCTAAGCACCAGGGTATTTCCCTCCCGGTCAAAGAATTTGTACAAATCCTTTGAGGGCGTGGTCCCAATCTCCCTGCCGAAAATATCAAAAAATTCAAACGTCGGTGTCTGAATCGGATGGTAGCCATACTGCTTTAAGTTCCGGTACAGCACATCCTGCAGGATTAATTTTTTTTCACATTCTTCATTATAGATATCCCGGACACCCTCCGGCGTATGTAACAACTGTCTTCTCATCGAATGAACGTTTCTCCTTCCTTTGCCTTTCCATTTCTGCCAAAAAGCGCTTTCTTCCCCTCCGGCTTTTCCCCGTAAGTCCCCATTCTCCGGCTGTCTTTGCTTTGATTACTTTAGTATGCTAATTTGATAGCGTGTTACCATATGAAATTCCCGTTTATTATAGTGGAAAAATCCCTCTCTGTCAATCCCTGGCAAATAAATCTTTTTGCAGGGCGTCCAGATAAGGGACTAACACGCCGCTCCCAGGCGGGAGAAAAAAATCCGGCTCCAACTCTTCATAGCGGAAACTTTTCCTTCCGCCGTCCTTTGCCCGCTGCCAAAATTCCAACAATTTTTTCAGGCGCAGATAATAGTATTCATCCCGTCTGGTAAAGCGGATGAGGAAAAAGGCGATGCCCCCCTGCTTTTCAAAATTCTTCATGAACTCAATCTGATGTTCATGGATATTCTGAAGGGGAAAGGTATCGGTGGAGCACTCCTTCGCATCGAAACAGACCGGAATGCCCTGGACTGCGCCAATGTAGTCCACTGTACTCTTCTGGTCGAAATAAGCTAACGTGATATGCCTGGTTTCCTTGTCAATGTTGATGGGGGTGATGGGAGTAGGCACTTTTTGAATGAGCGCCAACCCATGTTCCAAATACTTTTCGTTGGTGCGGTTAATAAATTCTTCCAGCGTCGAGCCGCGGAGACCTCTCGAATACCAGGTTGCCATGGGCAATCCCTCCGTTTCTTACTGTTTTAAATACGCCAGGGTCCGTTTAAAGTCCTCCCCATAAGGAGACGTCACCTCAAAAGGCTCGCCCGATTCCTTTAGCAGCCCGCCCGGAAATACCAGGCGGTAAGCGTGGAGTAACTGGCTGGAAACCCCTGCCTCCCTCCGGAACCTGTCATTGATGGACTTTTTCCCATATTTGGAATCCCCCACAATGGGATGCCCCACGGAGGCAAGGTGCGCCCGAATTTGATGGGAACGCCCGGTAATCAGATGGACTTCCAGTTCCGTGAAGCCGTGAAGCGTCTGTATCGGACGGTATTCGGTTTCAATGGGCAGATACTCCTCCCCACCCGCTTCTGCCGGCTTTTTTTCTACCACGCGTACCTGATTAGCCGCCTCATCCTTTTTTAAATAGCCTTTCAAGTAGGTAGCTTCCCTCACTTCCCCCGCCACAATACATCGATAGTACTTTTGTACAAACCGCTGCTTTAAGGCGTTAGACATCGTTTGAAGGCCTTCCAGGGTCTTTCCGGCAATCAATAAGCCGGAGGTGTTTCTATCCAAGCGGTTGCAGACAGAGGGCCTAAAAGTGGAAAACATTTCCTCCGTCAGTTCCCCTTTTTGGATGAGGTAGGACAACAGATACTCGTTTGCGGAGAGGTCCGACGGCTTTGCCTTCTGGGACAGCATTCCCGAAGGCTTGTTTAAGATCAGCACATTCACATCTTCATAAAGAACCTGAAGGCCTTCCGCCCCGCTTGGGAAGGAACTCCAAAGGGGCTTTAATGCCTCAAACTCCGGGGATGACGTTTGGTTTCCGTGGAATTTCCCAAAGGTATCCTCCGAGAGAAACAAGGTCACCTGATCCCCCGCGGCTAACTTTTCCGAGCCGTCCGCCTTCTTCCCATTTAAGACAATATTTTTTTTCCGCAACATTTTATAAAGGAAGCTGCCCGGCGCATGGCTGAGCAACTTTTTTAAATATTTGTCGAAACGCTGATTTGCCTCGTTTGGCGTTATGGTAAATTCCCGCATGGATTCCTCTTTCTTTTGACAATTTATTTTTTCTTGTGCACGTTTCGGATGGTCTTTTTCTTTGCCGGTTTCTTTTCCATTTTCTTTTTCTGTCCATAGGAGTCTTTTGACCCTGCCTTAGAGGTATGTCCGTCCCTGTTTTTGAAACTGTTCTGCCCCCGCCCTTCCTTCGGACGGATGAGGCAGGATTTCTCATAACCAATGAGGTCGGTCCTGCCAGCTTTTGTGAGGGCCTCCACCACTAAATCATAGTTCTTCGGATTGCGGTACTGTATCAAAGCCCGCTGCATCGCTTTTTCATGGGGATTGGTGGCGACATAAACCGGTTCCATAGTGCGCGGATCAAGGCCGGTATAGTACATACAGGTGGAAATCGTAGAAGGGGTAGGATAGAAATCCTGCACCTGCTCCGGCATATACCCCAAATCTCTTAGAAATTCCGCCAACTCTACCGCTTCCTTTAAAGTAGAACCTGGATGGGAGGACATCAGATACGGCACGAGATACTGCTCTTTTCCGATTTTACGATTCATCTCCTGGTACGCCTGCACAAATTTCCGGTAGACTTCCACGCCGGGCTTGCCCATTTTTTCTAAAACAGCATTGGAAATATGTTCCGGCGCCACCTTTAACTGCCCGCTGACATGATGTTCGCAGAGCTCCCGCAGGAACGTCCTGTCCGTGTCATAAATCAGGTAGTCGTACCGGATGCCGGAACGGATAAACACCTTTTTCACATTGGGTAGCTCCCTTAAACGGCGAAGCAGCTTTAAGTAATCCGTGTGGTCTGCCTCTAAATTTTTGCAGGGTTTCGGGAAAAGGCACTGCCTGTCCGGGCACACCCCTTTGGTGAGCTGTTTTTTGCAGGAAGGGGCACGGAAATTAGCGGTGGGGCCTCCCACATCATGGATGTAGCCTTTAAAATCCGGCTCCCACACCATTTTCTCCGCCTCCGCCAAAATCGATTCATGGCTCCTCGTCTGGATGATTCGCCCCTGATGGAACGTGAGGGCGCAAAAACTGCATCCGCCATAACAGCCGCGATTGCTCACTAAGGAAAATTTCACTTCCGTGATGGCGGGAACGCCCCCCGCCGCCTCATAAGAGGGATGGTACGTTCTCATGTAGGGCAGGGCGTATATCTGGTCCATCTCCCGCTGGCTCAAAGGTTTGGACGGAGGATTCTGCACCACAAACAGTTTGCCGTCGTAAGTCTCAAAGAGACGTTTTGCCGCAAACGGGTCGGTATTGCAGTACTGGGTATAAAAACTTTTGGCGTATTCCTTTTTATCCGCCAATAGCCGCTCATAGTGCGGCAGCTCCACCGCATCGTAAATGTCCTCCCGGTTTCTTGTCTTATAGACCGTTCCGTCCACAAATGTGATATCCTTTACGGCAAGCCCGCTGTTTAATGCGTCTGCGATTTCAACGATACTGCGCTCCCCCATGCCATAGGAAATGATATCGGCGCCGGAATCCAACAATATGGAACGCTTCATCTTGTCAGACCAATAATCATAATGGGCAAGGCGGCGCAAAGAAGCCTCGATTCCCCCAATAATAATCGGGGTATGCTTATAGGTACGGCGAATCAGATTGCAATAGACAATGGTGGCGTAATCCGGACGCCTGCCCATCACACCGCCCGGCGTAAAGGCATCGGAACTGCGGCGTTTTTTGGACACGGAATAATGATTCACCATCGAATCCATATTCCCCGCCGACACCAAAAACCCCAGCCGGGGCTCCCCCAATGCACAGATGGAAGTTTCATCCTTCCAGTCCGGCTGGGCTATGATTCCCACCCGATACCCATGCGCCTCTAAGAGCCTTGAAATGATGGCGTGTCCAAAGGAGGGATGGTCCACATAGGCATCCCCGCAGACATAGACAAAATCGAGCTGCTTAATCCCCGCCGCTTCCATATCCTCTTTCCTAATCGGCAAAAATCCCTGATTCATGTATTTCTCCTTATTCCTCTCAACTTCCAAGTTTTAGAATGGTTCCGCAGAATGGCGCTTTAAAGCTTCTATCTCCCGCGCTGTCAGCGGACGGTATTCTCCCGGCAGCAGCTCCTCCGTAAGCGTTAAAGGCCCCATAGATAACCGTTTTAAGTAAACGACCTGTTTCCCCACCGCCTCAAACATCCGCTTTACCTGGTGAAACCTGCCTTCTGTGATAGTCAGCTCAACCTCTGAAAGGTCGCCCTCATGCAAGATGACGAGCTTTGCCGGCCTTGTCAGCTTTTCCTCCCCTATGTCGACTCCGTTTTGAAACAGCAGCGCGTCTTCCTCGGTGACGCGTCCTTTGACTTTGGCATAATAGGTTTTCGCGACGTGCTTTTCGGGGCTTAAAAGTTCATGGGCTAACGCTCCGTCATTGGTAATCAAAAGCAAGCCTTCCGTGTCAATGTCAAGCCTTCCCACCGGGAACAAATCCTTCCGCAGCGTGTCCGTAAGATAATCCATCACCGTTTTATGTACCTTATCCTGGGTAGCGCTCACGCAGCCCGCCGGTTTATGGAACAAATAGTATTCATACGCCGCGTAAGTCAGTTCCCTCCCCCGGCAGCATACCTTTGCTTCCCGTTCCTCCACTTTCTGCTCCGGTTTTTTTGCCGGTACGCCGTCTACGGTGACAAGCCCCGCCTTAATGTATTTTTTGACTTCGCTGCGGGTCCCGACGCCAAGTTCCGCTAAAAATTTATCCAAACGAATTGCCATAGAGCTTCCTTTCAAAGCAGTTTTTTCCCCTGTTTTCCCCACAGGTACAAAAGCATGGGATAGGAGTTCACGCTAACTTCATCCCCGTCCTCATCCTTCAGGTAAATTCCAAGATGAAGATGCACCGCAAAATTTCCGGTGGTGCCCTCTGTTTCGCTGTACCCCGTATCTCCCATAAATCCCAGTAACGTCCCTGCGGACACCTGCTCTCCGACCGTAAAATCTTTTGCGTATTCCGCCAAATGGGCATAATAGAAATACGCTCCGGAGGGGCTGCGGACGCCGATGCGGTAGCCGCCCAATTTCAGCCAGCCGATGTTTTCCACCACACCGTCCGTCATGCTGTAAATGGGGTAAATCCCCCGCTCATTGATTCCAGCCATGAGATCCGTCCCCTCATGGCCCCTGTCTCCGCCGAAGGTCCTGCTCTGCATCCAGCTGTTTTCAAAAGACACCGACGCCTCCGGCGCATTTTGGATTTTTCCGACCGGAAAGCTTTTTAAATCCTGCCACAGTGCCGCCACCTGTTTTTGTATCGAGGAAAATTCGCTCAGGCGGTACTTCTTGGCCAATGCGATATCCCTCTCACCACGGCGCCTGTGGAAAAATATAAGGCCAAAAGCTCGCTGTAGCGCGTCATATCCCCTTCGGCGGCAGTCAAAAAATGGTGGATCAGCTCTTCCGAAAGGGGATGGTTTCTCATCGTTTCGTATGCAGTCTCATAGGAAAAACAGTTTATCTGCTGTACTCCCTCACGAAGGAAATCCTGCAAAAAAATGTTGCAGTACACCACTGTGAAAAACAATAGTACGATACTGATACGATTTACTTTCACTCCCGCTTAGCTTCTCCTTAAAAATTCAACCAGCAATTTCCATACCCTCTCCGTTGAGGAAATGCTTAACCGCTCCTTTGGGGTATGGATATCATAATTGTTCGGGCCAAAGGAAACGCAGTCCAAATCTGCGATTTTATCCGACAAAATCCCGCATTCCAGGCCGGCATGGATGGCCTCAAATACCGGCGTCTCCCCAAATAAATCTTCGTAGACGGCTCTGATTCGATTCCTTATCTCCGAATCGGCGCGGTATTCCCAGGCAGGATAATCCCCGCTCACCTGAATCTCTCCCCCTAAAAATTCCGCCAGATATTCTAATTTCTCCCGCAGCTCCTCTTTTCTGGTGGACACGCTGCTGCGCAGGGAAGAAGTCATTTGGAAGCTTTCTTCCGTAAGCCGCATAATCCCATTATTTAAGGATGTTTCCACTAATCCCGGCAGCGCCATGCTCCTATGCTGTACGCCGTCCGGCACACAGCGGAGATAAAACAGCACCTTTGTCATGGATGTGTAGGATAAGACAGGAAGTTCCCGCTCCTCCCCCACCGACACGTCGATGCGGAGGCTTTTTTCCGAAGCTTCGTATTCTTTCTGCAATATCTTTTCGATTTCCTGCAATGACGAAACCGTCCTCTCTTTCTGCTCCGCCGGAACTAAAATGTCCGCCCTGCATTCCCTGGGGATGGCATTGTCTTTTAGTCCCCCTTCCAATGCCGCTATGCCTAGCTCCCCCCGGTCGGAAAGGTATTTTAAAACGCGCCCCATAACGATATTGGCATTGCCATGTTCTTTATCGATCTCACTGCCGGAATGGCCGCCCTCCAGACCAGCCACAGTGAGGGTGAAGGGGAGGCCCCTTTGCGTCATGTAGGATACAGGGAGCGTCGTTTCTACGGTCATGCCGCCGGCGCAGCTGGTTAAGAAATGCCCTTCGATATCCGAATCAATATTTAACATTTTATGCCCTTTTAGCATGGATAAATCAATGCTCTCGGCGCCTAACATCCCAATCTCCTCATCCACAGTTATGACCACCTCTAACCTCGGATGGGCGATTTCCTCGTCCGCTAAGATGGCAAGCGCATAAGCGATGGCAATGCCGTCGTCGCCGCCGAGAGTCGTTCTCTCCGCCTTTAAGAAATCGCCGTCCACATACAGATTCAGTCCGTCTTTCTCAAAGTCAATGTCACAATCGCTCTCTTTCTCGCAGACCATATCCATATGCCCCTGGATAATGATGGGCTCCGCGTTTTCATAGCCGGCCGTTGCCTCCTGAATCAGAATGACATTGTTGGATGCGTCCTGATAGTATTCTAAGCCCTGCTCTCTGGCAAAAGAAACGAGGTAGTCGCTGATGGCTTTCGTGTTCCTCGAACCGTGGGGAATCGCCGCTATCTGCTCAAAATAATAAAAAACATTTTCCGGTTTTAAATTTAATCTGCCTATGTGTTTCATAGTATCCTCCTGCTTCTCATATAGTTTAATATGAAAAAGAAATTAATATTCCTCAGTATCCTGATTTTTATCCTCTATATCCTTATGTTCCCCCGGGAGGCCGTAGCCGCAGCCGCCGGAGGGCTGACGCTCTGGTATGAGCGGGTTCTACCCTCCCTGCTGCCTTTTTCCATTGTGTCAAATATTTTGATTTATTCCAATTATCTTGCCTACCTGACAAAATACCTCTATCCCCTGACCGGACTCCTACTGCCTGGCAGCCGGGAGAGCTCTTTTGTGATCATATCCGGCTTTCTGTTCGGGTTCCCCATGGGGAGCAAAAACTGCGCGGAACTCTTAAAATGCGGAAACATCTCCGATGAGGAGGCCGGGATCCTTTTTATCATCACAAATAATATCAGTCCGGTATTTATCAGCAGCTACATCCTCTCTCAGGAATTAAGGCGTCCCTCTCTGATTGGAATCAGCTACCTTGTGCTGTTTTTGCCGCCGCTTGCCGCAGGAATGTTTTTCCTGCGCAGACTTAAAAAAGCTGCCCGCCCTAAGGAACGCCCTTCCTCCATGGCGCAAAAAAGGCCGGCATCTGAATCTCAAATGAATTTTAAAATCATAGACGCCGGCATTATGAATGGTTTTGAAACGCTAACCAGACTGGGAGGTTATATTATGTTGTTTTCTGTTTTTGCTTCCATGCTAAATCAGCTTCCCCTGCCTGTGGAAGCCAAAGTCATCCTGACCGGCGCAGCGGAAATCACAAACGGCATTCACAGACTGCAGGAACTGCCCCTCTCTCCCTCCTGCCAATACGTCCTTGCCATGGCGTTTACCGCTTTTGGAGGGCTTTCCGGCATTGCGCAGACGAGTTCCATGGTCAAAGGGACCTCCCTTTCCATGAAACGCTATGTTTTCTTAAAATTGGCATTTACCGCCGCCTCTACCCTGCTTGCCTGTCTTGCGGTGCAGTTCCTGTCAGCTTAAGAAACCCCTGTCACATCAGAGCCAAACTGGCCGTTTTTCAGTTCTTCTCTTTTGAGTTCTGCCTCCGGCTCATCCGCCGCAGGATTCAATTCGGCGCGATTGGCAGTCACCACATCCAAAAAGTTTTGCAGTGTGCTGATATAGGAATCATGGCGTACTTTTGCCGATTCCATAGAATGGGAAATCGCCTCCTCTAAGTCCCTTAACTTATCGTCGGCATACTGTATCGCCCCCATGCGGATGTTGTTTGCATCATTGGTGGCATTGTCCAAAATCTCCTGAGCCTGCCTGGAGGCAATCATCACCACCTCATTCGCCTGGGCATAAGCCTGCTGCATAATCTGGTGCTCGCTGACTAATTCGTCGGTTTTCACATGGGCCTGCGCAATGATGGCGTCGGCCTTTGTCTGGGCGTCCGCTAAAATCGCCTCTTTATTGCTGATAATCTTCTGATAGCGCTTGATTTCTTCCGGAATTTTCGTGCGCAGTTCGCTCAAAAGCTCCTCCATCTGCTCCTTATTGACAATAATCTTGGAGGAAGAGAATGTCTGCGGCTTACAACCATCAATATAGTCCTCGATTTCTTCAATCACCTGTTCAATTCTGCTGGCCATAGCAACCTCTCCTTATTTTGTAATGTTATATTTTGTATAGATTCTATCCATTAATTGCTTGGGGACAAACTTGGAAATATCGCCCCCGTAAGAGGCAAATTCCTTGACAATGGTGGAACTAAGATAAGAATACTGGAGGCTTGTGGTTAAAAAGATCGTCTCCACATTAGGACTCTCCACATGATTCGTCTGGGCAATCTGAAGCTCATACTCAAAATCTGTCACTGCCCTCAAGCCCCGTATGATAATCGTGGCATTGATTTCTTTCATATAATCTACGAGCAGCCCGCGGAAAGACGCCACAGTGACGTTTGGAATTTGCGCCGTCATCTCTTTTATCATACTAACACGTTCCTCAATAGAAAACAATGAATTTTTTGCGCTGTTATTCAATACCCCTATTACCAGTTCATCCACAATGCTTGCGGAACGCTCAATAATATCCATATGCCCTAACGTAAGCGGGTCAAAGCTTCCCGGATAGATGGCTCTTTTCATAGGCAGTCCTCCATACCATTTTTATTCCTGACAATCGAAAACGCATAAAACCGATTTTCTATTGCTGATTTTTTAAAATGAATGCGTGTTCATTCGTTTTGTACGTCTTTAACTTCTTAAGGCGCAATCCAAATTCTTCTAAATAATCAAAATCCGTGCCCAAAGCCGCTTCCACCACAAGCAGCGTCGTTTCTTTTAACAGGGAAGACTGCGAAAGGTACCCAAGAACTTCTTTTTCCATTCCCTGCTGATACGGCGGATCCATAAAAACCACATCAAACTTGTATTTGCCCTCCATGGCACGCAAAGCCGTCATCACATCGGACGGGTAAAGCTTCGTTGCTTCGGTAAATTTGGTAAATGCAATATTTTCTTCAATACAGCCGATGGCCTTTTTATGGTTCTCCACAAACACGGCAAGAGACGCGCCCCGGCTCACCGCCTCAAGGCCAATCTGTCCGCTCCCTGCAAACAAATCCAGAAAGCAGCTGCCCGGAACCTCTTCCTGCAGCATATTAAACAGCGTCTCCTTAATGCGGTCTGTCGTCGGCCTGGTGTTCATCCCCTCCACCGTCTTTAGCGGAAGGCTTCGGGCTGTTCCGGCAATAATTCTCATTTTTATCTCCATTTCCGCGCTGGCTTTTTGCCACACTGAACTTGCATATTTTATTTTTTCTTCTTTCAGAATCTCAGCCTGGCTTAAGACTCCTGATATGCTGCGCAGATGCACTCTGACAGCAATTCTAACGCCCGCCTGCAGGCGGCGCTTCTGACTGCCATGCGGTCTCCGGGAAACAGATGGCGTTCCGTCACAGTCTTGCCGTTTAACCGGCAGCCGAGAAACACCAGCCCCACCGGACATTCCTCGGTTCCCCCGTCCGGCCCTGCCACTCCCGTGACGGATAGCGCCGCCATAGTGCCTGCAGTCCTTGCCGCGGCTTCCGCCATGTCCGCCGCCGTCTCGCTGCTGACCACACCGTAAGCGTCAATGATTTCCCGCTTTACCCCGATCATTTTTATCTTCGCCTCATCCGAATAGGTCACATAGCCCTCCTGAAAAAACTCGGATACGCCAGGCACATTAATCAATGTGGAGGCAATCATGCCGCCTGTGGCGGATTCCGCGGTAGTCAGCGTAATATGATATTTTTTTAACAAACAAAAAACGGAATATTCCAGCGATGCAGACAAGCCCTTTTCCGCCGTCTCTGCACCGCTGGAACCTGTTACTGATTTTGTCACAACCCCATTCCCTCTCTACGGTCTGGCCTAAGCCATTATTTCTGTTCTTTTAATACGTCCTTATTCTTTGCGATATAATCAACCAACGATACCACGGTAAGAATCAAGGCGATATAAGTAAGAACCGTTCCCAATACCTGAAACCCGCCTATCGGCAGATTTAAAATCAACACAATCACCATCAGCATCTGAAACACCGTCTTAAATTTCCCCCAGTAGCTGGCGGCAATCACCACGCCGTTATCGGACGCCACCAGACGGAAACCGCTGATGATAAACTCCCTGGCAATGATGACAATCACAATCCACGCCGCTAACTGCCCTGTCTCAATAAGGCAAATCAAAGCGGAGCAGACCAAAAGCTTATCCGCCAGGGGATCCATAAATTTCCCGAAGTTTGTTACCAGATTATATTTTCTGGCAATCTTTCCGTCTAAGAAATCGGTCAGGCTTGCTAAAATAAATATCGCCACTGCAATATAATTCCCATACCCCTCAAAATAAGGCGCCAGCATAAAAAACACAAAAAACGGAATCAAAATCACACGCATGACTGTTAATTTGTTTGGTAAATTCATGTCTCCCCCTCATTTCTGCGCTATCCCTGCACAATCTCTCCAATCAAATCGTACTCATAGGCACCGGTCACTTTCACTTTGACAATGTCGCCGGTCATCAGCTCCTCGCCGGTATTGATAAAAAGGTACCCATCCACGTCCGGCGCATCCCGGTAGGTCCTTCCCACGTAGGTATTTTCATCGCTGACTTTTCCCTCAATAAAAGCAAACAGCTCCCTGCCCTTTAACGTCTCGTTTTTATCAAAGATAACCTCTTCCTGTAATTCCATGACATCCGCCTGCCAGTCCTTCTTCTGCTCCTCCTCAATCTGATCGGGAAACGAAAAAGCAGGCGTGCCTTCCTCCGGCGAATAAGTGAACGCCCCTAAGCGGTCAAATTCCATATCGTTGATAAACTGCATCAATTCCTCGTGGCTCTCTTCCGTCTCGCCGGGAAAACCGCAGATTAAAGTGGTCCGCAAAGCAATGTCCGGAATGCGCTCCCTTAAGTGAGCAATGATTCGTTCCAAATCCCCGCGGCTGGTCCTTCTGCCCATCCGCTTTAAGATGGCGTCATTGGCGTGCTGTATCGGCATATCCAGATAATGGCACACTTTCTCATTGCGGATCATGGCGTCGATGAGTTCCTCATAAATCTCTTCGGGATAACAGTACATGATCCGGATCCAGAAGAGGCCGCTTATTTTATTCAGCTCATCTAAGAGGCGGTGCAAGGACTTCTCCCCGTACAAATCCACCCCGTAAAGCGTCGTCTCCTGCGCCACTAAAATCAGCTCTTTCACTCCGCCCGCCGCCAGCTCCTTCGCCTGTTCCACTAACTGCTCCATCGGAACGCTGCGGTAATTCCCCCGGATATAAGGGATGATACAGTATGTGCAGCGCTTATTGCAGCCTTCCGCAATCTTTAAGTAAGCGAAATGCCCCCCTGTGGTGACGCTCCGTTTTGCCTGTATCTCCGGCAGCCCTTCTAAGCTCTTGAAATTTTCATAGTGATTGCCTTCTAAGGCCTTCTGTACCGCCTCGACGATATCTTCATAGGAATTTGTGCCTAAAATAGCATCCACTTCCGGAATCTCCGTAAGGATTTCCTGGCGGTAGCGCTGGGCAAGGCAGCCCGTGACGATCAAAGCCTTTAATTTGCCGTCCTTTTTGTGCTCCGCCATCTCCAAAATGGTATTGATGCTCTCCTCTTTCGCGTCGTTGATAAAACAGCAGCTATTAACCACAATGACGTCCGCCTCATATTCGTCGTCCGTCATCTCCATGCCGTTTTTTTGCAGCAAGCCCAGCATAAACTCAGCATCCACCAGATTTTTATCGCATCCAAGGGAGATAAATAATAATTTCATAAAAACAACTAACCTTTCTCATTTGCGGCAGACAGACCGGCTTATTCCTCTTCCTCTGCGTCCGCTATGATTTTTACTTTTCCTTCGTAGATCTCCTCCACTGCCATAGAAAGGGGCTTATTGCACACAGCCTTGTCAGCCATCGTCTCATCTCCCGCAATAATCTGGCGGGCGCGCTTTGCCGCTGCGATTACAATGGAATAGCGGCTGTTGACTACCGGCTCCTCCCCAATCACGACATCATTGTTTACCACTTTCATTAATTCTACATAAGATGGATGTATCATAATCTTTTCTCCTTTTATTTTGCAAAACCTTTCAGTTCTTCTTTCATTTTATAAATGGCTCCAAGCCTGCGGGATACGCGGTGATGCTCGCTTTGGATGATTTGGTGGAGCATCTCTACGCTTTCCTCTAACACATCGTTTACCACAAGGAAATCATACTGCTCTACTCCCTCCGCCTCTAAAACGGCCCTGGCAAGCCGTGAATCGATGACGTCCGCCCCCTCCGTGCCCCTGCCGACCAGGCGCTTTTTTAATTCTGCGGCGCTTGGCGGGGTCACAAACAGCAGCAGCGCGTCCGGGAACTTTTCCTTTATTTTTAACGCCCCCTGTATCTCAATCTCTAAAATGACGTCTTTCCCGGCCTCTAACTGCTCTTCCACATAAGCCTTCGGCGTCCCGTAGTAATTCCCCACATACTGGGCGTACTCGATTAGCGCATCCTCCGCTATCATCTGTTCAAAGGCTTCCCTGGTACGGAAAAAATATTCTACGCCGTCACGCTCTCCCGCCCGGGGCGCCCTGGTGGTGGCGGAAACAGAGAGGGCATACTGCCCCTCGTGCTTTTTCATCAGTTCCTTCATCATGGTTCCTTTTCCCGAACCGGAAAAGCCGGAAACCACCGTCAAAATACCTCTATTCTTTTGCATCGTCATATACCTCCGGAACACTGCCGTTAAATCTGCCGGTCAGAGTTTCCGGCTGTAAAGCTGACAAAATAATCTGATGGTTCTCTGTAAAAATAACGCTCTTTGTCCTGCGTCCCTGCGTGGCGTCAATGAGGATCTCATGCTCTTTGCCCTTTTGTATCATGCGCTTTGCAGGCGCAGAATCAGACGAGATAATCCCCACAACCTTATCAGTATTTACCACATTTCCAAATCCGACATTCATCAACTTCGCCATACCATCTAACCTCTCCGCCGCGAATCTTGCGCCCTACTCAATATTCTGAATCTGTTCGCGTACCTTTTCGATATCGGTTTTCAGGTGAATCCCAATATCGGAAATCGACAAATCATTTGATTTCGACAGAATCGTGTTGGCCTCGCGGTTCATTTCCTGTGCGATAAAATCCAGCTTCCTTCCCACGGAATCCCCTGTCTCTAAGGCTTCCAGGGCACTCTTAATATGGCTTCGGAGCCTGACGGTTTCCTCGTCTACGCAACACTTATCTGCAAAGATCATGACCTCGGCCGCAATCCTTCCCTCGTCTATCTGCCTGTCGCTTAGAAGCTCGGATACCTTCGCCTCCAGCCTCTGCCGATAGGCTTCCAGAACCGCCGGATAACGCTCCTCAATCTCATCCACATAGGCGAGCATCCCCGTTAATTTGTCCTGCAAATCCCGTTTCAGCTGCTCCCCTTCTTTGCCCCGGCTCTCCACAAACTGTTCCGCCGCTTCGCGGAACGTCTTTTCCAACCCAGGCCAGATCGCCTCTTCGTCAATGCCCTGCTCTTCCAGCGTAAACACTTCCGGGTATCTCGAAAGGGCGCTGACACGGACGTCGTTCTCCAACCCAAAGGTTTCCGCCATGCGGTTTAGGTGGGCGAGATACCATGCGGCGGCGTCCTCGTTGTATTTCAACCCCAAGTCCGCCTCGGACAATCCCTCGTAGGAAATGAAAACGTCTACTTTTCCCCGATCCGCATATTCCTTTAGCAGGCTGCGGATGGCGCCTTCAAAACAATGAAGCTTTTTGGGCATCCGGATGCCGATGTCAAGATAGCGATGGTTTACCGCTTTCACCTCCACCGTAAACTTATGAATCCCATCCGTATATTCGCAGCGGCCGAAGCCAGTCATACTTTTTATCATGGTTTCCTCATTTCTGCGCTGCCTTTGCATCCTTGCGTTTGTGCCGGCCATGGGGCAGCCTGCAGCGCAGGCACAAACTCGCGCGCAAAAGATTCCTCAAATCCCCCGCGCATTTCTCCGATACGCATAAGTCAATTTATTATAAAAGTATTTTAAAGATAAGTCAATAGATGGCATCTCTCTTTTTGCCAATCCATTGCCAAAAAACGCCATGTATGTTTTTCCCTTTTCACCGAATACTAAGGAAAGCGGAGAGCCAATATGGCTGTGTAACAGCAAGGCCAGAAGACGACAGAAAGGAGAATCGAACCTTTATGATTAACAAAGACACCATCTATCTGCTTCGGGAGTGCAATTCCGGAACGAAAATGGCCGTGTACTCCATGGACGAGGTTTTAGAAAAGGTAAAAGACCCTAACATGAAAAATATTTTATCCGCTTCCAAGGCGCAGCACGAAAAAATCGGGGACAGGCTGCACATCCAGCTGGAGAAATACGGGGATGAAACGAAAGAGCCCAGCATTATGGCAAAAAGTATGTCCTGGATGAAGACCAGCGCGAAGCTTGCCATGGAAGACAGCGACAGAGTCTGTGCGGATTTGATTACCGACGGCTGCAACATGGGAATCAAAACGCTTTACCGCTATCTCAATGAGTATACGGCGGCCGAAGAAGACGCGCGAATCCTCTGCAAGGATCTCATCCAATTAGAAGAATCGCTCACGGAAGATCTGAGGGTATATTTATAAGGAAGATACGTCGCCTATTTTCTGAGTTTTTTCGGAAAAATAATGGAGGGGAACCGTCCGCCCGGAGCAATTATGCCAATTCCAGACGGGCGTCCTCCTCCCATTATGTCCGCTTTACGCCTTATTTTGTAAAGACTTCTGCTGTGAAGCCATTAATTAGACAGCCTGCTTACAGAATAGGTCGTCGTATCCAGCTGCTTCGTATATTTGTCTTTGTATGTAATCTCAATTAACGTCTGGGCATTCATATTCTTGCTCCAGTAGCTGTAATAGCTTTCCGGGTTGTAAGAGCTCTGATAGCTGTATGAATAGCTGTAACCATATTGTCCCAGAGTAATCTTTTGATTATTTTTTACCTTTTTTACTACCTCTTTCCCATTCTTGTCATATGTGCGGATCTGAATGCTCTTTAGCGTATATCCCTTCGCCATCTTAACAGACAGTTTCGCGCTCTTTTTGGTCGTCATGGAATAATCCCAGGTATATTTTCCGTCTAATTTCACATAGTTGACAGGGGAATCACTTTTGGCATACACCGTCACCTTGTGGGAACTGCGTTTTACCTTGCCGTTTTTGCTGTAAATATCAAAGGATACCGTATATTTCCCCTCTTTTTTCGCATACAATCCGATGGATGCATAATTATCCGGATCAGAGCTGTATGCCTCCGACTCTTCCCTCTGAGCCGTCTGCCTTGCAATCAAGTTCTTATTGTTTGTCTTAAGATTCTTAATCTGATCACCGGCATTTTTGTAAGAAAACTCAATGGCATAGTTGTCATAGCTTCCAGGATAAATGCGGATTTTGCTGGGTATTGAACCCCTGTCGGCTGCGGAAACAGTTGCGTTCGGCACTGCCATGAGGGTAATTGCCATAGCTAGTGCCAAGACCATACTTGAGATTTTTTTGAATAATCTCATAATTATCCCTCCTATATATATTTTTTCTAAATTTTACTCCTTTTTACATTATTTGTCAACCAATCTTGTCTGCCAGGCGACATCAAAGTAACAGTTCCGCCATAAGCAGTCTTGTAGGCGAATCATGCTTGCATGAATGAGCATACGAGACTGCTTATGAGCAGAACGCCCGTTCATGAGCAATTTTGAAGCACGTAGTGCGGGATTGCGAATGGCGTGGGCTGAACGGTTACACATCAAGCGGATTATCCCCTGCTTGAGCTGCATCATTTTCCTTTCCTGTTTCTTCTCCTTCTGCCTCTCCAGCGGCTCTTACATAGTTTTTATCTTACAACTCCCCCTCTATCTCACGGAACACTTTCTCCAGCTCCTCCAGCAGATCTTTTACATCCTCAATTCCAACCGAAAGCCTGAGGGTGCTTTCCGTGATGCCGTTTTTCTCCCGGACCTCCTTTGGCACGTCTGCATGGGTCTGCGTCGTTGGATAGGTAATCAGCGTTTCCACGCCTCCGAGGCTTTCTGCAAACTTAATCATGCGGACTTTCTCTAAGACCGCCAGGGCAAATTCTCGGCTTTCCAGCTGGAAGGTAATCATCGCCCCAAATCCCCTTGCCTGCTTTTTCATCGTCTCATATCCAGGGTGGGCGGGAAGCCCCGGATAAATCACTTTTGTTACCGCCTTTTGCCCTGTCAGCCAGTTCGCTATCACGGCAGCATTCTGCTGCGACTTCTCCATGCGGATGCCCAAAGTCTTGATGCCCCGCAGGATAAGCCAGCTGTCAAACGGCGCAAGCCCCGCCCCTGTCGTCTTGGCGAAAAACCGGAACTTCTCGCTGATATCCTCCCTGTTCGTCACCAAAAAACCTGCCAGCGTGTCATTATGGCCGCCCAGATATTTCGTCCCGCTATGTACCACAATATCCGCTCCCAGATCCAATGGATTTTGAAAATACGGGGTAAGGAACGTATTGTCCACGATGAGCAACAAGTTATGCTTCTTTGCAATCCCGGAAAGCTTTTCGATATCTGTCACATTCATCATGGGATTGGTAGGCGTCTCCACATAAATCGCCTTTGTATTTCCGCGGACATAATTCTCCACATCTTCCTTGTAGCAGTCAATGTGGGAAAATGTGATTCCATTTTTTTCCGACACATTGTGAAAAAGCCGTATGCTCCCTCCATAAAGGTCTGCATCCACAATTAAATGGTCCCCCGGTGCAAACAGCTCCATCAGCATGGTGATTGCCGCCATCCCTGTGGAAAACGCCACCGCATCCAACCCATTCTCCAGCGTCGCCACCACCTTTTCCAGATGTTCCCTGGTAGGGTTCTGCAGCCTGATGTAATCATATCCCGTGCTTTGCCCCACACCGGGATGGGCATAGGTGGCGGTCTGGTAAATCGGATAGCTTACCGCCCCGTAATTGTTGCTGCATCCCTCCTCTTCTTCCAAATGAAGGCATTTTGTCTCAATTCCTCTTGCCATAGTATGTTCTCCTTTCTCTCTGCTCGTTTAGCGTGCAAATATCATCCTGTCCCTCTAATGTATTTCCATCCATTTTCCCGGAGCCTTATTTCAGCGTAACATTGGTTGGATATGGATCATCTATGTATCGGATAAAATGGATCTCCTTTTTCTGAAACTGATACATTTGCAGCAATGCCGCAGCAATACCGGCAGAACCGGTGGCATAGCCAAAATCCGGAGCAACCTTTTCCGGCTTTATTCGTTCGTATGCAATCGGCCATACCCCGATTCTTCCGCCAATTTTATTCTCCTGCTCGCCCACTAAAATTTCAGCTGCAATTTCCGCCACCTCAGAGGCCTCCCTGCCAAAATCAGTTCCGTCAAATACAATGCCGCAGTTGAGCAGGAATTGCAGTATGCCCGCAGCGCCGCAGCATACGCATACGGTATTCCAATAGCCCGCTGACATTTTTTCCGGCGCGCCCAAATAGCGCATCCCATAAAATAGCCCTTTGATGTCATTTAGATACTGCTCATCTTTCGTTATCTGATACAAACCATAAAACAGCTTGCTTGTTCCGGCCGGGCCGTGGCAATTTGCAAGGTAGAAAATCGGTTCTTCCCCAGGGACGTCATGCCACGGGATCAGAAACCCATCTCCCTGTTTCACAGCAATGGCCTTCAGATGCTTTGCCGCCTCGATTGCCGCCTGCTTGTACGTTTCATTTTGGGAATGCTGATATGCCACTGTTAATGCATATCCCGTTCCTGCCGTTCCTCCTTCAAAGTTTGGAACACGGTCAACACCGCTATGCAGGGTGCTTTTCCAGGCATATCCTCCACGGGGATCTGCGATTGCATTCGCCACAATGCGGTCGGCAGCACGATCCGCCGCCTCTTTCACCTTGTCATCCTGCAGAAAATCGGCTGCATGGTACAGATAGATCATCGTGCCGGCATTATGGAACATCGTGCAGTCCACACCCCAGTAAAGGCCGTCTTTATCTTCTTTTGCATTGGCGAGGATAAAGTCCGTAATCTCCCGAACAGCGTTTTTATCCTTCCGCCTCTTTGTCAAACCATAAATCGCGATTAATCCTTCCCCCGTACTGGCTGCGCCGGAATAATAATTGTATACCGTGCCTAAGTCCTCCAAAATCCCATATTCCCGGAGCATCTCAATCCCCGCTTCGCCTGCTTTTCTCCAATTTGCATCAATGTAATCAGCAGCCCGATTGATAATCTCCAGATATTCTTCCTCTTTCGTCAAATTGTAAAGTTCCATATAAAAGTATACAACTCCTGCCGATCCGTTATAGATTGCACCGTTGCCGTCCTCTTTTCCCGGATGCGCCCAATAAATCCCGTCTTCCTCATCAATGCGCAGCGATTCTAAATACTCATGAGCCTTTTTGGCAATTTTAATATAATCTTCTATCTTTTCCACCTTGCTGCGGTTATGGAAACCGCCAATGGAAAACGGGTATTTTTCACTGATTTTCATCCCACTGCCTCCTGTTTTTTATAGTTCTTATCCACCAGGGGAGAGGAAAGATACTTTAAGACATCGTCATAACCAAACATCAAAAATGTTTTTCCCCTGTATTCCGGTTTCTTAGACAATTCCGCCGCCACATACATTGCAGCCCCCGCCGTAATCCCCAAAAAAATGCCGTCTGTCCGTGCCACTTTGTTTGACATTCTATAGGCATCTTCTTTATCCACCTTGATGATTTTGTCATAAGGCACTCTGCCTCTGCGAAGGATAATCTGCGGAAACATATTTTTCGGCGTCATGCTGATACTATGGATACCGACTAAGGAATCCACGTCATCATCCATTGGCTCAAAAGCAATCACTTCCAAATCAGGAAATTTCTCCCGCAAGGCTTCGCTTACTCCTGTGATGGAGCCACCGGAGCCAATTCCCCCGATAAGCACATCAACGTGATCTACCGCCTTGATGATTTCCTGCCCCGTAGTATGGTACTGAATATCGCGATTTGCCTCATTTGCCGACTGAACGGTCAGGAAATAATGAATGCCTTCTTCCTCACCGCGTTTTTTGAATAGATCTACCAAT
>CANQUZ010000014.1 GCA_947627165.1 uncultured Roseburia sp. | reverse complement strand
CAAGCAGCCTGCAGCAGTTTGGTATGCAGTATACCACCGTGGGAAAGGCAGGGTTTATTACAGCGATGTACATTATCATTGTGCCTATCCTGGGGATTTTTTTGCAGAAAAAAGCAGGTGTTAAGATTTGGCTTGCGGTAGGAATTGCAGTGGCAGGGTTATACCTTCTTTGCATGGAAGGGGCGGGAGCCTCTCTGAAAAAGGGAGATTTCCTGCTGCTTGCCTGTGCCTTTGCGTTCTCCATACATATACTGGTCATTGATTATTTTTCCCCAAAGGTAAATGGAGTGGCGATGTCCTGCATCCAGTTTTTTGTCTGCGGGCTGCTGTCCTCGTTCGGGATGTTTCTCTTTGAGGAACCGCAGATTGCGCAGATGTTAGAGGCATGGGCTCCAATCCTTTATGCCGGAGTCCTTTCCTGCGGCGTGGCGTATACGCTCCAGATT
Organism: uncultured Roseburia sp.; assembly: GCA_947627165.1. Taxonomy (GTDB): domain Bacteria; phylum Bacillota; class Clostridia; order Lachnospirales; family Lachnospiraceae; genus Roseburia. The sequence goes on along the minus strand of CANQUZ010000014.1, from coordinate 21,476 downwards.
GTGGGGCAGAAAGGCGTCAACCCAACGGCAGCTTCTCTGATTTTAAGCCTTGAATCCGCGGTGTCGCTCCTTGCGGGCTGGGCAATCTTAGGGCAGAGGTTATCGGAAAAAGAGCTTTTCGGCTGCGTGCTGATGTTTGCGGCGATTATTCTAGTGCAGCTTCCGGAAAGGCAGAAACTAAAAAAACAGGATATCGCTTCGATTTCCTAATATTTTCATGGTGTTTTTGCGAAGAATATGTTATGATAGAGGCAAAGAACAAAGAGTCCGGTCGATGGGCTCTTTATTTTTGGATTCTTGATTACAAAAAGGGTAATGGCAATATGGTACGCAGAGCAGACAAAAAAGATCTCCCGGCGCTGATGGAGATTTATAATGACGCGATATTACATACAACAGCAACTTTTGACACGGAGATAAAAGATGTTAAAAACCGCATGGCATGGTGGGAAGAGCATACCGGGCCTTATGTGATTTATGTCTATGAGGCGGAAGGCGTCGTGATGGGATATGCCTCGCTTTCGAGGTACCGGGACCGAAAGGCATTTGACCCGGCGGTGGAGATTTCCGTTTATATCCACCGGAAATACCGTGGGCGGGGCATTGGCAGTAAATTGATGGAGCAGACGTTAAAATTCGCCGAAGAATGCAGCCAAATCGGGACGGTGATCTCCCTAATTACCGGCGACAATGAGGTTAGCATCCATTTGCATGAAAAATTCGGGTTTTCCTATTGCGGGCAGATCCGGAATGCGGGCGTTAAGTTTGGGAAACAATTAAGCCTGAATGCCTATCAAATCATATACGATAGAAACTAGCATAGAAAGTCCCCAGTGGATGTCAGGGAACGGCAGCGGGAGCCGCTCATGGCAGCCTCCGGGGATACGAGGGAATTGCCATGGTAAAATATTTTAAAACAGAGAAGCAGAGAATTTACGAGCAGGAAAAATTAGACGATGGCGTGTGGATTCAGATGATACAGCCGACTCTGGAGGAATGCGCCAAAATATCCGATGCCCTGCATATTGACATTGACGATATCCGTGCAGCCCTCGACGAGGAGGAGAGTTCCCGTATTGAGCTGGAGGATGGATATACCCTGATTTTGGTGGATATCCCTACCGTAGAGATCCGCCATGAGATGCAGAGGTACACCACCATTCCGTTGGGCATCATATTGACCGAGGATGTGCTTGTGACCGTCTGCACCGAGGAGACGCCCATCCTGCAGTTGTTTGTGCAAAACAGGGTAAGAGAATTTAGCACAAAAAAGAAATTGCGCTTTGTCTATCAGATTTTGTTTAAGACCGCCACCAATTACCAGGCGTATCTGCGCAGCATTGACAAAAAGAGGACTGAAATCGAAGAGCGCATTGGAACGGATATGGTGGACACGGATCTGATTGATTTGCACGAATTGGAATCCACCTTAGTATACTTTGCCACCTCCCTCCGCGCCAACGCGGTTGTCTTAGACCGGCTGACCCGCTATAAACGCCTGGAGCAGTATCCGGAGGATAAAGAGCTGTTAGAGGACGTGATTGTGGAAAACCGACAGGCGATTGAGATGACCTCCATCTACCGTGACATTATCGACGGTACCAGAGAGCTGATGTCCTCGGTGATTGACAACCGCCTGAATAATGTGATGAAATACCTTACTTCCATCACGATTGTTATGGCAATCCCCACGGTGATTTCCGGTATTTACGGGATGAACGTGAATGAGAAGTGGATGCCGTTTGCCAATACGCCCTACGGATTTTTGATTATTTGTGTTTTGACCTTGCTAATCTGCATCATCACGATGCTTATCCTAAGAAAGAAAAAGATGCTGTAAAGGAAATTTCGGGAAAACCGGAAGGGAAAAGAGGGGGATTTTCAGGTGAAAGCGGCACCAAAGGAGCATTTATTTCGGCAATCAAAATCATAGTTGTCTATTTTATACAATTTTCTGGCAGAAAAGGAACGATATTTCATAAAAAGTAGAAAAGTAACTTTTATGCAAATCTTATGATTGACAAATAAAAAAGCAGGATGCTATACTAAGCCTCGTGAAGACAAAGGAGTCGATTGTGCGTAAAAGCATATCGACTCTCTTTTTGTTTATAGCAATCGCGGCGAAAACTATAAGGCTTGACAACGGCGTCACAATGGAGCTTGTCTCCATGTGGCGTTATTTTTTTGGCAGAAAGAAGGAGAACTATATGAAGATAAGAAAAATTTCAGCTATCGCATTAAGCGTTACAATGGCAATCAGTATGATCGGATGCGGCGGAGCGGCAAAGAGCTCATCATCGGGTGCAGGATCCGGAGCGGCAGACGGGGAAAGTGTTAAGGTTGGGATTCTCTATTCCGCTACGGGGTCTATGGCGATTAGCGAGGGCGCGGTAAAAGATGCGGAAGTATTGGCTATTGATGAGATTAACGCTTCAGGAGGAGTGTTGGGCAAAAAGATTGAATACGTGGTGGAGGACGGCGCATCGGAACCTTCGACATTTGCCACCAAGGCGGAAAAGCTGATTGATCAGGATAAGGTCGTAACAGTTTTTGGGTGTTGGACATCGGCTTCAAGAAAGGCTGTGAAGCCAGTGTTTGAGGAATACGGGAACCTTTTGTGGTATCCTGTTCAGTACGAGGGAATGGAGGATTCTTCCAATATCGTATACACAGGCGCGGCGCCGAACCAGCAGATTGTTCCTGCCATTGACTATCTGATTGAACTGGGGTATAAGAAATTCTTCCTTCTTGGTTCCGATTATGTGTTCCCAAGGACGGCGAATATGATTATCAATGCTCAGTGTAAAGCGAAAGGAATTGAGGTCGTAGGTGAGGAATATGCCCAGATGGATCAGACAGATTTTTCATCCATTATTTCAAAAATTGAAGCGGCAGCCCCGGACGTGATTATCAATACTTTAAACGGCACGGGAAATCTTTCGTTCTTTAAGCAGATGAGTGAGAAAAATTACACCGCAGACGATTATATGACGATGTCCTTTTCAATTGCAGAGGAAGAGGTAAAGACAATCGGGGCAGATATTTTAGCAAATCACATGGTTTCCTGGAACTATTATATGACTACGGATACCCCGGAAAATAAGGCGTTTGTAGAAGCTTACAAAAAAGCTTACGGTGAGGAGAGAGTGACTTCCGACCCGGCGGAAGCGGCATATGACGCAGTATATTTGTGGAAAGCGGCGGTAGAGAAAGCCGGCAGCTTTGAGGTTGCCGATGTCATTGCGGCAGTGGAGGAAGGGGGTATTACGTTCGCTGCTCCGGAGGGAACCGTGGAGATTGCAGGGGAAAACCATCACCTGATAAAGCCGGTAAGGATAGGAAAAGTAGATGCTGACGGCAATATTAACACAGTGATGGAGACAGATCCTGTTGCGCCAGACCCGTATCTTACAACCTATGAATGGGCAGTAGAAGCAAATATCCAACCGGTTGAATAATGTGTTTGCTTGAATACAGAAAGGGTGTGTATCTATGGCACAGTTTATCAATACTGCGTTTAACGCTCTTAGCTTAAGCTCAATTATTTTGCTGACCTCTCTGGGGCTTGCGATAACCTTTGGATTAATGAGGGTTATCAATATGTCTCACGGTGAATTTCTAATGATAGGTGCGTATATGACCTATGTTGTCCAGGAGATTTTCGTAAAGTTTTTTCCGGAAAGCATATTCAGCCTCTATTACTTTGTTGCGCTTATAGCGGCGTTTGGGGTGACATTTATCCTTGGGGCTGTCATGGAGAAGTTTGTTATTTCGAGGCTTTACGGGCGCGAGATAGACAGCCTTCTCGCAACGTGGGGCATCAGCATTATCCTGCAGCAGGCGGCAAGAACAATTTTTGGGATGCAGGGCGTGAACGTACAGGTTCCGGCGGTTTTAAACGGCGGGATCACAATCGGAAAATGTACGTTTTCCTATAACAGACTGTTTATTCTGATGCTCGTGGTTTTTTGTATGGTGCTTGTGTGGTACATCATGTACCGGTCGAATTTTGGAAAGCAGATGCGGGCTGTTATGCAGAATAGGGCTATGGCTCAGTGCATGGGGATCAACTCCAGAAAAGTGGATATGATTACCTTTGCTTTCGGTTCGGGGCTTGCAGGGCTTGCCGGATGCTCCGTTGCACTTTTGGGATCCATTGATTCTACCGTAGGACAGAGCTATATCGTAAACTCCTTTATCGCAGTTGTTCTGGGCGGCGTCGGCAGACTTGCCGGAACGGTGTTTGGTTCAGGGATCATAGGTTTTTCGAGCATCGGGATAGAAAATTACACCTCCGCAAGCATCGCAAAAGCTGTGGTATTGCTTATTATTATCATCGTGCTGCAATTCAGGCCTCAGGGGCTGTTTACCATGAAAAGCAGAAGTCTTGACGAATAGGAGGATGGGGAGATGAAACTGAAAAAACAGGGCTATAACCTCTGCTTCTCGGCAATCGTGCTGGTACTTGCGGCAATGCCGCTTTTACTGCGCGCGGGCGTTATAACGAGCACATCGTTTATACTTTTTCTCGGAAAATGTATCGCGTTTTCCATTGTCGCGATAGGGCTTGACTTAATCTGGGGGTACACTGGCATCCTGTCGCTTGGGCACGGACTTTATTTCGCGCTTGGCGGCTATGCCATGGCAATGTACCTGAAACTGCAGGCAACGGGGGGAAAAATCACATCCTTTATGCAGACGGGTGGAATGACGGAACTGCCGGCAATATGGAAGCCATTTTTATCCGCTCCGGTGTCATTGTTTCTGATCATAGCTGTTCCGGGAGCGTTGGCGGGAGTTATTGGGTATTTCATATTTAAAAACAGAGTGAAGGGCGTGTACTTTTCGATTATTTCACAGGCACTCACCTGGGCGGCGTATTCGCTCTTTACCGGACTCCAGTCTTACACCGGCGGCAATGTCGGCATAACGGAAATAACTTCCGTGCTGGGCAGCATAAAAGGCGCCGCGAATATGGGGAAAATGTCTGTATTGTTCTACATATCCCTTACAATACTCGTAATCATATATAGCCTTTCGTATGCCCTGATCAATACAAAATTTGGGAAACTGCTGATTGCCATACGCGACGGTGAAAACAGAACCTATTTTTCCGGATATTGTGTGAGCCGTTATAAGAACTTTATATATATTTTGTCCGCGGTATTTGCGGCAGTGGCGGGAGCCTTGTTTGTAAATTTCAATGGCTCCATAACGCCGGCACAGATGACAATTTCCTATTCGATAACAATGGTGATATGGGTGGCAGTGGGCGGACGCGGAACGCTTATCGGCGCGGTAATCGGCGCGTTTTTGATTAACCTGTGCGATTACCATTTTAGTTCAGGGGAAATGGTTGAAATCTGGCAGTATATTTTAGGCGCAATATTCGTAGTGACGATTTTGTTCTTCAAGGGCGGGCTTGTTGGGATAGTCTGCGATCAGATCCCGTCTCTTTGGAAGAAGAATCCGGAAAGCGGGGTGGTTGTCAATGAGTGACAATAAAGTGCTGAAAATAAAGGATATCACGGTTGAGTTCGATGGTTTTTGTGCCTTGAACAAGGTCAATGTGAATGTAGAGCGAAATACCATTCACTTTTTTATCGGTCCAAACGGCGCGGGAAAAACAACATTGCTTGACATTATATGCGCAAAAACAAAACCCACATCGGGCGCGTGCTTTTTTTTCCGTAAAACGGGCGGAGAAGTAAAGCTTACGGGAATGCGGGAGTATAAAATCGTGGGAGAGGGCATCGGGAGAAAGTTTCAGGTGCCTTCGGTATTTGTGAATCTTACGGTTATGGAAAATATGATGCTCTCGCTTAAGGGAAACAAGGGCGTGTTGGAATCTATTTTATACCGTATGACTGCGGAGGAGGAAAAAAGCATAAACAAAATTCTTGAAACCGTTGACTTGCTGGATCAGAAAAATGAAAAAGCCGGTTCTCTTGCCCATGGCCAGAAGCAGTGGCTGGAAATTGCCATGCAGCTTGTCCAGAAGCCGGAGATTATCATGCTTGACGAGCCGGCGGCAGGGATGGGAAAACCGGAAACCTTTAAAACCGGAGAGATACTGAAAAAGATAAAGAGAGACTGCACGGTCATTGTAGTTGAGCATGATATGGATTTTGTGAAGCAGATTGCAGATAGAGTTACGGTATTGCATGAAGGGAAAGTGCTTGTGGAGGGCAGCTGCCTGGAAGTGCTTGCTGACGAGACGGTGCAGGCGGTATATCTTGGCCGGGGAGGAGAGAGAAATGCTGAAAATTAAGAATATGGATGCATATTACGGTGAGAGCCGGATGATTCCCTCGCTTAACATGGAAGTAGAAAAAGGAAAGATCGTCTGTCTGATAGGACGCAACGGAGTGGGAAAAAGCACGACGTTAAAAAGCATTATGGGACTTGTCAAAACCCCGTCGGGAAGCATTACGCTTGATGGCGAAGAACTTATGAGAATGCCGACCTACAACCGTGTAAAACAGGGGATTGGCTACGTTCCGCAGGGACGTGATATTTTCCCGCAGATGACCGTATATGAAAATCTCATGCTCGGAATTTATGCAAGCGGCAGGAAAGGCGGATTGCCCCCATACATTTACGAACTGTTCCCGATTCTTGAAAAGTTTGAAAAACGCCGCGGCGGCGATTTGTCCGGTGGCCAGCAACAGCAGCTGGCTATCGCGCGGGCGCTTGTGACAGAACCTAAAATATTGATCCTTGATGAGCCTACGGAGGGGATTCAGCCATCGGTTATCAGGGACATTGGAAACGTGATAAGGAGAATCAACCAAGAGTTAGGGCTTACGGTCCTCATTGTTGAGCAGTATTTGGAATTTGTCCTTGGCATTTCGGATTATCTTTACCTCATGGAGAAAGGCGAGATTATGCTGCAGGGAGAAACGCATTTGCTTGACGCGCAGGAAGTACAGGATAAAATGACACACTAAAGGAGGAACAACTTATGCATTTAACTCCGCGGGAGCAGGAACGCTTAATGATCCATTGTGCCGGTGAGCTTGCCAAATCGCGAAAAATGCGCGGCATAAAGCTGAATTACCCAGAGGCTATCGCTTATATCACATCAGAACTTTTAGAGGGCGCCAGAGAGGGGAAAACGGTAACGGAGCTTATGCGACTTGGAACAAAGCTGCTAACGAATGACGATGTGATGGACGGCGTAGCAGAAATGATACAGGAAATCCAGTTTGAAGCTACCTTTCCAGACGGAACGAAGCTCGTAACCGTACACCATCCCATTGAAGCGGACGGAATGGTGACGCCGGGCGAATATTTGTTTGATGACGGCGAGCATATCATAAATGCCGGAAAAAATACCGTTACGATAAAAGTCACCAATACGGCTGACCGCCCTGTGCAGGTTGGCTCCCATTATCACTTTTTTGAGGCGAATAAGAAGCTTTTATTTGACAGGAGCGCGGCGTTTGGTATGCGGCTTGACATTTTATCCGGCACGGCTGTCCGCTTTGAACCGGGGGAAACAAAATCCGTGCGTCTGGTAGAAATCGGAGGGAGCAGAAGAGGTTTTGGATTAAACGGCATAACGAACGGCAGCATGGACGACGAAGCCGTTAAAGCGGCAGCTATGCAGAAATTAAAAGCAAATGACTTTAAGGGGGCGGAATAGATGTTTAGTATCAGCAGAAAGCAGTACGCCGATATGTACGGGCCTACGGCGGGCGACCGTGTCCGGCTCGCGGATACGTCGCTTATTCTGGAGGTAGAGAAAGATTTGACCGTCAAGGGAGAAGAGGCGAAATTTGGCGGTGGGAAATCGCTTCGGGACGGCATGGGCCAGATGTGTGCGGCAATGACGGAGAACTGCCCGGATACCGTTATAACAAACGCGGTTATTATTGATTACACAGGCATTATAAAAGCGGATCTGGGCATTAAGGATGGAAAAATCTGCGGCATCGGCAAAGCGGGGAATCCCGATATTATGGATGGAGTGAGCCCGTCGCTGATTGTCGGGGCGGGTACGGAGATCATCGCCGGAGAAGGGCTGTTTCTGACGGCGGGAGGACTGGATACGCATATTCATTTTATCAGTCCCACGCAGATTGAAACGGCGCTTTATTCCGGCATTACAACCATGATAGGCGGGGGGACGGGCCCGGCTGACGGGACGAATGCCACCACCTGCACGCCGGGCAGCTTCAATATTGAAAAAATGCTTGAGGCGGCGGAGGAATATCCGATGAATTTAGGCTTTTTGGGTAAGGGCAACTGCTCCGATTACGCTGCCCTTGCAGAACAGGTGGAGGCTGGCGTGTGCGGTCTGAAAATACATGAGGACTGGGGCGCGACGCCGGCGGTGATACAAAAATCCCTTGATGTCGCTGACGATTATGACGTACAGGTGTCTATCCATACCGACACGCTGAATGAGGCAGGCTTTGTTGAGGATACGCTCCATGCGGTGGGCGGGCGCGTGATACATACCTATCATACAGAGGGGGCGGGAGGCGGCCATGCGCCGGATATTATCAAGGCGGCGGCATTTCCCAATATCCTGCCGTCATCCACCAATCCGACGATGCCGTATACAGTAAACACCATTGACGAGCATCTCGATATGCTGATGGTATGCCATCATCTCGATAAAAAGGTAAAGGAAGATGTGGCATTTGCGGATTCGCGGATACGTCCGGAAACCATCGCGTCAGAGGATGTTCTCCACGATATGGGGATTTTTTCCATGATGAGCAGCGATTCGCAGGCGATGGGGCGTGTGGGAGAGGTTATAACGCGCACATGGCAGACCGCGTCAAAAATGAAAGAGCAGCGCGGCATACTGCCGGAGGACAATGAACGAAACGACAATTTCAGAATCAAACGCTATATTTCAAAATACACGATTAATCCAGCAATCACCCACGGTGTTTCCGAATATGTCGGTTCTGTGGAGGAAGGGAAGTTTGCCGACCTCGTCCTGTGGAAACCGGAAATGTTCGGCGTTAAGCCGGAGATGATTATCAAGGGCGGATTTATTGCCGCATCGAAAATGGGCGACGCCAATGCCTCAATTCCTACGCCGCAGCCGGTGGTATATACAAATATGTTTGGAGCCCATGGGCTTGCGAAGCCGCGCACGTCTGTGACATTTGTCTCAAAGGCTGCGTATGACGGCGGAATTAAGGAAAAGCTTGGTCTTTCAAGGATTGTGCTGCCTGTCAGGAATTGCCGGAAAATCAGAAAAGCGGATATGAAGTTCAATGACCGTACCGGCAGCATCGACGTTGATCCGGAAACATACAAAGTGACGGTAGACGGAGAGGAAATCAAGTGCGAAGCGGTGGCGGAACTTCCGCTCGCGCAAAAATATTATTTATTCTGAGGTGGAGATATGATAGCTGAACATATAATAGGAAACATATACGAAACGCCGTCCTTCAAAACGCAGGAAACGGTAAAAATAGAGTGGTTTGAGCATGATAAACATTTGCTGAAAAAGACTGCCGACAGCGGAATGAAAATCGGGATACGCATGGAAGAGCCGCTTTGTGACGGCGACATCATCTATGAGGATGATGACAGGGTGGTTGTGGTTGAAATCCTGCCGACTGACCTGATAAAAATTGCTGTTTCGGACATGAATGAAATGGGCAGATTGTGTTTTGAGATTGGAAACAGACATCTGTCCCTGTCGATAAGCGAGGACAGCGTTAAAATCCCGTATGACGCGCCGACTTATGAATATCTGCGGAAGCTGGGCTTTAAAACGGCACGCCTGAGGGAAAAATTCACCGGATATACAGAATGCCGGGCGCATACGCATCATTGACGGTTATGGGTGATAATTTGTTAAAACTGATACAGAGTCTTGATCCGCTCTTTCCCACTGGCGGCTATACGTTGTCCAACGGAATGGAAACATATACGAGAGACGGGATTGTGCATGATGGGGACAGCCTGAGAAAGCATTTGTCGGCATATTTGCATATGCTCGCATATAATGACCTGGCATTCGCGGCAAAGGCTCATGAGGGCGTGGACGTCAAAAATCTTGATGAGCTGCTGTCGGCGCTCCGCGCACCCTATGAACTCAGAAGCGCGAGCGTTAAGCAATGTGCGCGGTTTTTAACACTGCATACAAAGATGGACAACTATCCGTTGTTGGAACATTACAGCCTGCTTATAAAGGAAAAAAAGTGTGTCGGCCATTATCCGATTGCGATAGGACTTTTGATAAAGGAAACGCGGGTGGACTTGCAGGAGGCACTGTCCCTGTACTGCTACAGCATATTGGCTTTGATGGCAAATCAGGCTGCAAAGCTGGTGCCGCTCCGTCAGTTGGACGGACAGATTGCGCTGCATGACGTATTAAAATCAGTGCCGGAGGCGGTAAAGCGCGCGGTGGACTGCCCAATGGATGAACTTGGCATTTCCGGGGCGGGATTTGACTTAAGCTCTATGCGGCATGAAGCATTGGATTCAAGACTGTACATTTCATAAGCGAAAGGAACGTAAAATCATGTCATATGTAAAAATAGGCGTTGGCGGCCCCGTAGGCTCCGGCAAAACGGCCCTTATAGAACGGATTACACGGAAGATGTCAGAGGAATACAGCATCTGTGTAGTGACAAATGATATCTATACAAAAGAAGATGCAGAATTTCTAATTAAAAATTCTGCATTGGAACCGGAGCGGATTGCCGGAGTGGAAACAGGGGGCTGCCCGCATACTGCGATTCGCGAGGACTGCTCCATGAATTTAGAGGCAGTGGAGGAAATGGCTGAAAAATTTCCTGACGTTGAGATTGTTTTTATTGAGAGCGGAGGAGACAATCTCAGCGCGACGTTTTCCCCTGATTTGGCAGATGCGTCGATTTATGTGATTGATGTGGCACAGGGGGAAAAGATTCCCCGCAAGGGAGGGCCGGGAGTTACGCGCTCCGATTTATTGGTGATTAATAAGACGGATCTTGCGCCGATGGTAGGCGCTAGCCTTGAGGTAATGGCGGCGGACTCTGAGCGTATGAGGAATGGGAGGCCGTTCCTGTTCACAAACTTAATGAAGCCGGGCGGCGCCGATTCGGTGATAGAATGGATAAAAAACAGCGTTCTGTTTGAGGATTTATAATGGGAGAGTTGTATATAAAAACTTCTGTGAAAAATGGGAAAACCGTTGTTTCCGACAGATTCTACACGTCGCCGTTTAAGATTGCGCAGCCATTTTATGACAGGAATACTGCGGAAATCATGGTAATGCAGGCTTCTGCGGGGATTTTAGCGGGAGATGCGCACCGTTTGCAATTTGATATTGGAGCGGGCTCTAAAGTGATGATAACGGGACAGTCCTATACGAAATTGTTTGATATGTCTGGCAAAAACGCAAAGCAGGAAACCAGAATCACAGTTGCGGAAGGCGCAGAATTATATTATATGCCGTGCCCTGTGATACCGTTTTGCGGCAGCGATTTTGAAAGTCGCGTGAATATTGAAATAAGTAGAAATTCCAGGCTTTTCCTATGGGATATTATGTCCTGCGGCCGCGTTGGAATGGGGGAGCGGTTTGCATTTAAGCGTTACCGCCAGAGAATGGAGGTCATGGTTGACGGCAGAATCGTATTTGTTGACAACGCGCGTCTTGTGCCGGACGAGTGCGATGTTTCCGGAATCGGGTTTTTTGAGGGACATACGCATATGGGGACGGCATATTTGTACGGCTTTGAAAAGATAACACTGCCTGAAGCCCAAGGGATAACTGCCGCAAAAACGAAAGCTGCCGCGGGGCAGCTTGTAAGGGTTTTAGGCGGCAGTGGCGAGGAGATAGCCGATTATCTGAAATTAATCCTATAGAAAATTTCAAGCACATTCCGCATAGGGGTTAGAAAGCCTCAAATCTCCCACTGGCCCCACAGGGCAGCGTCAACCCGTTTGAGGAAACGGGAAGTCCTATTTCATCTGCCGTTACAGTTCCCGGATAATCTTTTAAAGCAGAGCTAATCATATAATGAAGGACAGCGGGCTGCAATCCGGTGGTGTAAGAATTGACCAGAAAAAACAGGGGCTTGTCTGTCAGGAGACTGGCGCATAATTGAATCAGAGGATAAATCGCCTCCTCTATCTTCCAAATCTCCCCTTTTGGCCCTCTTCCATAGGAAGGGGGATCCATGATAATCGCGTCATAACGGTTGCCCCGGCGTATCTCCCTTTCCACAAATTTAACGCAATCGTCCACAATCCACCGGATGGGCGCTTCCCCCAGGCCGGAAGAGAGGGCGTTTTCTTTTGCCCAGGAAACCATTCCTTTCGAGGCATCCACATGGGTGACGGAGGCGCCTGCAGAAGCGGCGGCTAACGAGGCTCCGCCTGTATAGGCAAATAAATTCAATACCTTAATGGGACGGCCGGCTTTTTTGATTTTTTCGGAAAACCAGTCCCAGTTTACCGCTTGCTCCGGAAAAAGCCCGGTATGTTTAAAGCTAAAGGGTTTCAGCTGGAAAGTAAGGGAGCCGTAGCGGATGCTCCATTGTTCCGGCAAGTCAAAAAACTCCCATTCCCCTCCGCCCTTGCTGCTCCTGTGGTAACGGGCATTTAACCTGCGCCAGCCCTTTGCTGTCTTGGGGGTGTTCCAAATTACCTGCGGGTCAGGGCGTGCCAAAAGGTAATCCCCCCAACGTTCCAGTTTTTCTCCCGAAGAACAATCTATTACTTCGTAATCTTTCCAATGATCTGCAATCCACATAAAACTCCTCATTTCATCTTGTATTTGTTGTGTTTCCATGAAACAGCCAATCGGCGGCATCATGTCTGCCGATATGATAACATATAGCTGCCCTATGCTGCCGCATGGTTTCTGTGTAGCTGTTGTTATCATGTCTGCCGATATTATAGCACATGGAAAGAAAGTAAAAAATAGGAACAGTTGAAATAGATTCTTTTTTGTAATAGTTCGGCCATAAGCAGTCTCGTAGGCGAATCATGCTTGCATGAATGAGCATACGAGACTGCTTATGAGTAGAACGCCCGTTCATGAGCAATTTTGAAGCCCGTAGTGCGGGATTGCGAATGGCGTGGGCTGAACTGTTACCTTTTTCCGGTTCGGTTGGGCGAAAACAGTATGGATAAAGGTGCTAACATGGAAGTTACATAGATAATACGGAGTTACATTTGACAGGCGAAACGGACGGCATTACAATAGATGAATACAGACATCTGCGTTGTCACAATGCGCGAAATTTATGAATGCTAACATACGGAATGCCCGGCTTATGGGTTGCTCATTGGGTTGGTTGAAAAGATGCTGTAAATGAAGTTTTGGGAAAATCAGAAGCGAGAAGAGGGGCTTTGATATCAAAGTGTTGGCAGACGCGAATTTGAGATTCGCGTCGCCCCGTCGCGAAAACGATCCGGAATGGAGATTAGTATGAAGAATATTTTAATATTAGGCGCAAGCGGAACCGTCGGTTCTGCGGTGTTCAAACAGCTTGCCTGTGATAGGAAATTCAAAACGGTTGGAACTTATTTTTCAAATATACAGAAAAATACTTCCTCTTTCCTGCGTTTTTCTTTGGAATTTCCGAATGACATCCATTCCATTTTAAGGCAGGTACGCCCTGACATCGTTATATCTTCTCTATGCGGAGATTATGACAAACAGATTATTCTGCACGAGAAGATAGCGAAATATCTAATGGCTAATGGTGGGAAATTGCTATATCTTTCTACTGCGAATGTATTTGATGGCAGCTGTGAACAGCCGCATTATGAAGCGGATGTCCGGAACTCAAATAGCGATTATGGGCAGTTCAAAATACGGTGTGAGGACTTATTGCGCAATCAGATGGGCAGCAGGGCAATATTGCTGAGAATCCCTTTTGTGTGGGGGAGAAGTTCGCCAAGGCTTGAAGAGGTAAAGGCTGGATGTGAAAGTGGGCGGTTGGCAGTTTATACGGATTTTTTTAGCAATCATGTGTCAGATGTGCAGATTGCTCAGACGATTCAATGGATCATCAATGAGGACAAGGAGGGTGTGTTTCATATTGGAACCTCGGACGTGATAAACTATTCGTATTTTATAGAGCAGCTGATTGCAGCACTGGGGATGGAGCAGCCGGAGTTTGTGTGCCAGAAAATTCCGGAAATAATGGCGGTGTTGAGTGATAGAAAAGAGATACCCGTTAGGCTAAAATGGAACAGCAGGCAGCTGATTCAGTATCTTTCCGCCAGTGACAGGCAGCAGCCGTCGCTAGGATAATTTGATTGGCTAAAAAATATGGAAGTTACATAGATAGACTAAAAGAAAGGCAGGTAACAAAGTGCCAGAACATCAGACAATAGAGTGGAAAGAATCATGGAGAGATGAATATCTAAAATGGATATGCGGTTTTGCAAATGCTCAGGGCGGGAAAATATATATTGGAAACGAATGTGTATTTCCGGAAGATTGGACAGTTGAAAATTTACTTGGGAAGCATAATTCCAGACCGTATAATCCATTGATTGCCAATACATTTTTTCGCGCAGGATATATAGAATCATGGGGACGCGGAATACAAAAAATCAGAGAAAGTTGTAAAGAAAATGGAAATGAAATGGCAGAATATCAAGTGAGTTCCAGTGAGATAATGGTAATCTTTCATGCATTGCATACCCAAGAAGAATTACAAAATACCCAAGATGATACCCAAGATGATACCCAAGATGATATTCTTACTGAAAAAGAAAAAAGAATACTTGCGATTTGCGGGGTACCGAAAAGCAGGCAGGAAATTGTTGGGCTTTTGGGTTATAAATCAATTAAAAGTATTAAAGTGGAAATGGATCATCTACTGAATACCAATAGATTGGTGATGGAAATTCCGGACAAGCCAAAAAGCAAGAATCAAAAATATGTTGTGGCGAGAGAAAGAATTAAGAAAAGTTTGTGACGCTTTTATTTGTAGATCATGAAAGGACTACCGCATATGATGAAAGATAAGTTAGATATCAGATTGCGCTTGATACAACAAGAAAGTAATACAGATAAAGCCAATTATCTAGCCTTGCAGAAATCTATTTGTAGCAATTTAAAAAAATTGGGAGCAGGACGAGAAAAAAAACTGAATGTAAAAGTCAACAAAGAAGATTGTTGATTTTGCTGAAAGCGTGAAGTGTTATCACGGATTGAATACTAACATACGGAATGCCGGGCTTATGGTTTGGTTGAGAGGAGCGATGGAGAATGGTGGAAGAAATCAGGGAAGAACTGTTCCGGATGCAGGATGTGGAATATCGGGATTTTCAGAGCAGGCTGATCCCTACGGTCGATTCGGCCGCCGTAATCGGGGTGAGGACTCCGGAGCTTCGGAACTACGCAAAACAACTGGCAAAGCGGGAAAGGGCGCGGGAATTTCTGGATGCCCTGCCGCATCCGTATTTCGATGAAAACCAGCTCCATGCCTTTCTCATTTCTGAGATAAGGGAGTATGAACCTTGCATGAGAGAAGTGAACCGTTTCCTGCCCTATGTGGATAATTGGGCAACCTGTGATCAGCTGTCCCCGAAAGTGTTTAAGAGGCATCGGGAGGAACTGATTAGGCAGGTGAAACGATGGATCCAATCAGAAAAAACCTATACGGTGCGCTTTGGCATCCGAATGCTGATGCAGTATTTCCTTGACGAGGACTTTGACCCGGAATATCCGGAACTGGTGGCAGGCATCAGGACAGAGGAATATTATGTCAATATGATGATTGCCTGGTACTTTGCGACGGCTCTGGCAAAGCAGTATGAGGCGGTGCTGCCCTATATCGAAGGCCGGCGGCTGGATGCCTGGACGCATAAAAAGGCAATTCAGAAAGCTGCAGAGAGTTATCGGATTTCTCCGGAACAAAAAGAGTATCTAAAGAGCCTGAAATAGAAACATACTGACACCTATGTGAAATCACCCGGTTTACGCGAAAGGAACTGGGTGATTTGCTTTTTGCAAGTCTTGCAATCAACTGGCGCGTCATGCTACAATAAGAATCATAAAGAAAACAGACAGGAACGTGATTCCAGGAAACATATAGCGGAATTTATGCGGTTATAAATGAAAATGGTGTTACCGGAGACGTGTACATAGTGCGGTGATGGGGAAAGACTATGGAGGTTATGGATGAAGAAAGAAAAAAGAAATATTATTATTTTGGAAACTGCATTTATTATTGCCCTGTTGGTATTTGTCATTTCTTCCTTTTTTTCTTTTGCGAGGGATAATAAACGGCGTATTGTAGAGCAGAACAATAATTTCATCAGGGCGGCTACGGAGCAGAAGGTTCAGAGGATTGAAGAACTGTTCTCCATGGCGCAGGGGAATCTGGAGACGATGGCGCGTCTGTATGCGACTTTGATGACAGAGCCCAAGATGAATACGGATATGCTGAAAGACATGACGTCCCGCTCTTATTTTGACTATGTGGAATTTATATCGCCTGACGGAGTGGATTTGGCGGCAGATGGGCGGACGGCGGATTTGTCGGACCGGGAATATTTTATCGACGGCATGAAAGGGAACAGTGGAAAATGCGTGGTTTATAATTCCAGAATCACCAATGAAACACTGATGATCTTTTATACGCCTTTTTACTATGGAGATGAGATTATCGGGGTGCTGAGCGGAATCCTGAGAGAAGATACGGTATACCAGGTGCTTTCGGCAAGTTATTTCGGTGAGCAGGTGAGCTGTTACCTGCTGGAGCGGAACGGCAATGTAATCCTTTCGGTTGGGGACGACACTAATCCGAGGAATCTTTTGGATTCTCTGAAAGAAAGAAACATGATATATCAGGAAGATGAGGAGAGGCTGGAGGGCGTGCTGAAAGAAGGGGGATCCGCTGCTTTCAATTACCAGGGGTCTAACGGCACGGGGAGCGCCTACGTCACGGCATTGGAGGATGGGAAATGGGTTTTAGCGCAGAATTTCCCGTCTGCCGTAACGAATCGCATGATAAAAAACGCGGGATTCGCCGGAATCCTTCTGGAAATAAAGCTTGTTACCGTATTCCTTCTGTACATTCTCTATCTGGTATGGAAAAACTGGGCGCAGAAAAGGCAGCTTATCTCCGAGAAAAAGGAGATGTCTGAAATCGTGGAAGCGGTCACGAAACTATTTACCCGCTTCTCTCTTGTGAATTTTGAAAACAATACTTACCAATATCTGAGGGACAAAAAGGGCGAGGCTCCGGAAAAAGGAAAATATACGGATCTCATCGATTTCCTGGACAGCAAATATGTGGTGGAAGATAAAAATGCGGAAAAGATGAGCACGGTTATTTCCAAGGATTACGTGCAGAAACACCTGACTCTGGATGTGCCTTATCTGCAGTATGAATATCAGATAGACATGAACGGCAGGCGTTGGGAGAATATCTCTATCCTCTGCCTGAAGTGGAAAAACGGCGTTCCTTCCAGAGTGCTGTACGCTATTCAGGACGTTACGGTATTGAAAGAGAGGGAGCAAAAGATTCGCATCGCCTTAATCGAGGCATCGGAGGCCGCGGAGGCTGCCAATCGTGCGAAGTCTGACTTCCTTGCGCGGATGTCCCATGATATCCGCACGCCGATGAACGCTATCATGGGCATGACGGCTGTGGCGGCAATGCATCTGGACGACCGGGAACGCCTGACGGACTGCCTGGGTAAGATTACCACATCCAGCCGCCATCTGCTCGCCCTGATCAACGATGTGCTGGATATGTCTAAAATTGAGAGCGGAAAGATTACGCTCTCGGAAGAACCGTTTAACATCGCCGAGATGGTGGATAGCATTATGACGATTATCCGGCCGCAGGCGAATGACAAGCACCAGAAACTGAAAGTCCGTATCTCGGAGATTGAGCATGAAGACGTCCTTGGGGATACGCTCAGACTTCATCAGGTGTTTGTGAATATTTTAGGGAACGCAGTGAAATTCACGCCGGAGGGCGGGACGGTGACATTTTTTATCCGGGAATGCGATTCCCTGATTCCCGCAAGAGCCTGCTATGAATTTGTCTGTGAGGATACGGGAATTGGCATGGATGAAAACTTCATCAAGACAATCTTTGATCCCTTCACCCGCTCGGAAAATTCCGTCAGCCGCAATATTGAGGGAACAGGTCTGGGGATGTCCATCACTTACAACATTGTACGTATGATGGACGGCGACATCCAGGTGGAAAGCAAGCCGGGCGTCGGCTCGAAATTCACGGTTCGGGTTCACCTGAAGAAACAGGGATTAGAGATGGAGACAGTGCAGGAACTTGCAAAACTGCGGGTACTGGTAGCGGACGACAACCAGGACGCCTGCATAAGTACCTGTGATATATTGGAGAGCATCGGCATGGAAGCCGAAGGGGTGTTAAGCGGCGATGAAGCAATCGAGCGGACGTTGGAGGCGCATCAGCTTCACGAGGATTTTGCCGCAGTGATCCTGGACTGGAAGATGCCGGGAAAAGATGGCGTAGAGACGGCGCGGGAGATACGCAGGAATATTGGGGATAAGGTGCCCATTATCATACTGTCGGCATACGATTGGTCAGAGGTGGAGGTGCAGGCGAGAGAGGCGGGCATCCGGGCGTTTATTGAGAAACCGCTGTTCCGCTCCCGTTTGGTTTATGCGCTCAAGTCGGTGCTTGCGGAAAGCGAAAGCGTCAACCAGATTGCGGAGGCTGAGTCTGCGCAGGGAAGCCATAGTGGCAAGCGGGTGCTTCTGGTAGAGGACAATGAGCTTAACAGGGAGATTGCCAAGGAGCTGCTTTCTTATATTGACGTTCAGGTAGAGTCCGCTGAGAACGGACAGATTGCAGTTGATATGGTGAAAGACAATCCTCCGCATCACTTTGATTTAATATTCATGGACATCCAGATGCCTGTCATGGACGGATATGAAGCGGCGCGGTGCATCCGCAGCCTTGGGCGGGAGGATACGGCCGCAATCCCGATTATAGCCATGACGGCAAACGCATTTGCAGATGACATACGGAATGCGCTGGAAGCGGGCATGAATGACCATGTGGCGAAGCCTGTGGAGATTGAGAAACTGCTGAGCGTGATGGATAAGTGGTTATGATGGACAGAAGAGCCTGCCGGAAGGAAGGAAACGATATGCAGCTGCCATATTCGGATGAATTAGAGATACAACACCTTGGGCGCCTGTTTGATAAGACAAGCGAATGTTATAAATTTTTCTGGTTCCAGGCAATATTGACAAAATTGGAAGAGGGGAAATCAGAGTTTACTTTTGAGGAACTGGTGGATGAAATGATAGCGGCGGCATGGTATATGGTGTCGGAATATCACTTGAATTTAGGCCCCAAAGACCATCTGGAACTGGTGGTGAGGCATATCCATGACACAACGGATATGAAGCCGTCGGAGAAAAAGACGGAAATATTGCGGTATCTCCGGGAATGCCGGGATAAAAAAGTCCTGGATGCCAAAAAAATTTTGATAAAAAATGTGCCGTACCGTCTGCAGGCTCCCTTTATGCCGGAGGTTAAGAGCAAGGAATTAGACATCGGCATTGAGGAACGGATTCAGAAAATTAATGAGAGAAAGCATTTAATCTATTACTTTAGCCGCTACCATGGACTGGACACCACGGTCTATATGCGGCCTGACTGGATGCTGTATTTCCGGAAAAACCAGGAGATTATCAAAGGATGGCTGCAGTATCATATCATTACGTATCTGCAAAAAAGGAATCCGAGCGTGCCTGGAATTGCAGAGAAACTTTACCCGCCTCGGGAGAGGAAGCTGCAAAAAGTGATTCGGTATTGGCGTATGCTGATGGATTTACAGCCGGTTCATGAAATCTATTGCCACAAGATTGTGACTTCTGAAGAATTGTCCATTGACCATTTTGTGCCATGGTCCTATGTGGCTCACGATGAATTTTGGAATCTGCACCCCACTACAAAGAGGATTAACAGCAGTAAGAGCAACCAGCTGCCGGACTGGGAAACGTATTTCCCTCTGTTTGCGGAACAGGAATACGTTTCCTATCAGATGATATGGAATTATGAAGAGGTGCACAGGGAATTTGAAAAATGTGCGGAAGAGCATCTAAATAATTTGGAAATCAGACACCGCCTGTATCGAAAAGGCCTCTCCAGGCAGGAATTTCAGGGGCAGTTAAGGGAAGTCCTCCTGCCGGTGTACAATGGGGCGAAGAACAGCGGCTTTGGAAATTGGGTTTATCTGCCGCCGTGCGCGGACTGACAGAAGCCACTATTTGATGATGATGCTCGCGCAGCTTAAATCCCCGCCCAAATCATAGACCTTTCCGCTGGTAAGGCCCACCACGACAGGGCGCAGGATATAGTAAGGCGTATTCCTGACCACCTTAGCCCGCTCTCCGTTGCTGAGCTCCACGATAGAATCGACCGGATAGAGAATCATGCTTTCCAGGAAAGATTTCATGGCGGTGATATCCAGCTCGGCGGTCATGGACATAATCATTTCTACCGCATCGCGCTGGGAAAATGCTTTTTTGTAGGGACGGTCCGTAACAAGGGCGTCATAGATATCCGCCACAGATAAAATTTTCGCGAAAGAGGAAATTTTATCTCCGCTGATTCCAAAAGGGTAGCCCGATCCGTCAATCTTTTCATGGTGCTGCAGAACGCTGACAGAAATCGTATCATGAAATTCCTGCCGGTCTTTCACCATCTGGTAGCCGAAGACAGGATGCTGCCGCATGAGGGCAAATTCCTCATCGGTCAGGCGATCCGGCTTGTTTATGATTTCCAACGGTATCTTCGTTTTGCCGATATCGTGAAGCAGGCCCGCCATACCGATTTCGCGCACCTGATCGGTGGAAAACCCCTGTTTTTTTGCGACAATCATGGCGATAGTGGCGACATCGATGCTGTGCTTGAACGTGTATTCGTCAGCGGCCTTTAAGGCATTCATGTCAATCGCAATGGCGTTGTTGGATTCAATCGTTTCCAATAAAGCGTTGGCAATGCCGTTGGTAGCTTCTGCAAATTCCTCCGACTCCGCGTTGCTGTAAATAAACTGGATGCCCTCTGCCACACGTTTGCGCACACTGGCGGATAGAATGACTTTGGAACGGTCATCCATACGGAGTTTATCAATATTTTTCTGGGCATCAGGAGAGATGGGAATCTGATCCTCTTCCGGTTCATATTCCCCATCTTGTATATAGACGCTCATGACCCCCATCTTAATCAGGGAGTCGATCATATATTCATCAAGAACGGTCCCCCTGGTCACAAGACTGCGGCCGAGGCGGTCTAGCACGGAATGGTCAATTTTCATTCCGGCTTCTAATTGTCTTGTTCGTATCCATTTTCTCCGAATCAAAAATTTTTCCCCCCATAGCGAAACCTAACAACATATTACACGTTTTTGGCACAAATACCAATACTTTTTTTAAAATATGTAGCAAATATGTATCAAAACAGGTAACAGTTCAGCCCACGCCATTCGCAATCCCGCACTACGTGCTTCAAAATTGCTCATGAACGGGCGTTCTGCTC
>CANQUZ010000013.1 GCA_947627165.1 uncultured Roseburia sp. | reverse complement strand
CTCCTCCAATGTCCACAATCATATTTCCGCAGGGCCTCGCGATGTCAATGCCTGCCCCAATGGCAGCCGCAATCGGTTCCTCGATGATGGACACTTCCCTTGCGCCCGCCTGGTATGTCGCATCCTCCACGGCTTTTTTCTCAACCTCGGTCACGCCGCTCGGCACACAGACACTGATCCTGGGCTTGCGGAAAGTCTTTTTTCCCAACGCTTTCTGGATAAAGTATTTTATCATCTTTTCCGTCACCTGGTAATCGGAAATAACTCCCTGACGCAGCGGCCTGACTGCCACAATGTTCCCCGGTGTCCTGCCCAGCATCAGCCTCGCTTCCTCCCCGATTGCCTTAATTTTGTTTGTATCACGATCAAAAGCCACCACTGACGGCTCCTTTAAAACCACGCCTTTTCCTTTTAGATAAACCAATATGCTTGCGGTACCAAGATCGATACCAATATCCGTACTCATCATATTTTATCCTGCCCCTTTCATTTCGCTGCAATATCTATTGATTTTTATTATGTTCCGGTAAACTTTTCCATCTCCATCTGGACATAAAAACGCATTTAATCATATTTTTACAGATACAGTCCTATTATATACAAAAACTGGGATTTTTCAAAGGTTTTTTTGGCTCCGGACCGCTTTTTAAAAAAAAATAAGAATTTCTTCATTCTTTTTTATTTTTCTCTTTCCTGATGCAGCTGTTTTAGGGCATCTCCAGTGATAAAACAAAGACATCATTCCGCTGTTTTCCCAGCGAAACGCCTGCTGATATCCGCCATTCTGATATAATAGCTGAGCAGAAGCACTGCGTCTGCGCCCGCCCACGCAAGAACCTCCGCCCAAAAAAGCCCTTCCCGGCCAATCAGCTTCGGCAGAATGAGGATGGTCAATATACGCATGACAAGTTCCGCTCCGCCCGACACCATCGGCATAATTGTATCGCCAAGCCCCTGCAGAGAGGAACGGTAACTGTGCAGAAGATAAAGTATGGGCAGAAACGCCGCCATAATGCAGAGATAATGGTAAGCAATCTCAACTGCTGCCGCTGCGTCTTTGGGAGTCCCGGAGATAAAAGCCCCGACAATCTGCCTGCCAAAAAGAAACATCGCAGCGCCAATGAGCACCGCCGTCATAATCCCCATCAGGGCTCCGGTATGGACGCCCTTTCTGATGCGCCGAATCTGAGCCGCTCCGTAATTCTGCCCGACATAGGTGGTAAGCGCAAAACCGTAAGAGATTGCCGCAATCTCAAGAAGTCCGTAGAGTTTATTGGTGGCAGTGAAGCCCGCCATATACAAAACGCCATAGCCGTTGATGACAAATTGCACGACCAGGCCGCCCACGGAAATAATCAGGTTCTGAAACGCAAACGGCATGGCAAGTTTCAGAAGTTCTATCGCAATCCTTCTGTCCCAAGGGCGTTCCGATTTCGGCGTCCTTATCACTTCAATCTTCCTGAGCGAACAAATGCAGACAGCCGCCGACACCGCCTGGCCAAACAGCGTAGCTGCCGCCGCGCCGGCAACGCCCCAATGGAGCACAATGACAAATAAAAGGTCAAGGACAATATTACACAGCGAGGCTGCAATCATCGCCTTTAAAGGCGTCCGGCTGTCGCCAAGCGAACGCAGGACGGACGCCCCAAAGTTATACGCCATAACGATGGGCACTCCGGCAAAGATTACGCTCAGATAAGTAACCGTAATCGGAAATATCTCATCGGGAGTCTGCATCAGACGCAGAATCGGCCTTAAAGCCGCCAAGGCAAAGCAGAGCACTCCCGCCGCGCACAAAACCGAAAGCCGCAGCGACACGGCATACGTCTTTTTCAGCCTCCCCTCATCATTTGCGCCAAAGTCCTGCGCAAGCCGGATGGAAAAGCCCTGGGCAAATCCCTGAATCATGCTTAGCACAAGCCAGTTGAGCCACTCCCCATTGCCGACCGCCGCCAACGCCTTAAGCCCAAGTGCCTTTCCGACGACCATAGAATCCACCAGCGTATAAAGCTGCTGAAAAACATTGCCCACCATCAAGGGAAGCGCAAAGGAAAAAAGAATCCGCAGCGGAGAGCCTGATGTCATATTTTTTACCGACGCCATGAAATTTCTCCCCTTTCGTCCTCTGGAAGCCTCTAATGTGCTTTTTTATCTTTTTCCAGATATTTTTTCACATAGAGTCCCGTGTAGGATTTTTGATTTTCTGCCACTTCCTCCGGCGTGCCGCGGGCAATGACTTTGCCGCCTCCGTCACCGCCTTCGGGACCCATGTCGATGATATAATCTGCTGTCTTTATCACGTCTAAATTGTGTTCAATGACAACCACCGTATTTCCGCCCTCGGAGAGCCTGCGCAGGATTTCAATGAGTTTATGAACATCTGCAAAGTGAAGTCCCGTTGTAGGTTCATCCAGAATATAAATGGTCTTTCCGGTACTCCTCTTGCTCAGCTCTGTGGCCAGTTTAATCCGCTGTGCCTCACCCCCGGAAAGTTCGGTAGAGGGCTGTCCCAATTTGATGTAGGAAAGGCCCACGTCATAGAGAGTCTGTATTTTTCTGTGGATGGAAGGAACATTTTTGAAAAATTCCAACGCTTCCTCCACGGTCATATCCAACACATCATAAATGCTCTTTCCCTTGTACTTCACCTCCAAAGTCTCGCGGTTATAACGCTTTCCTTCACAGACTTCACACGGCACATAGACATCCGGCAGGAAGTGCATCTCGATTTTCAGGATGCCGTCTCCGGAACACGCCTCACACCGGCCCCCCTTGACGTTAAAGCTGAATCTTCCTTTTTTATATCCCTTTGCTTTGGCGTCCGGCGTCGCCGCAAATAAATCTCTTATCATATCAAAGACGCCGGTGTAAGTGGCGGGATTCGAGCGGGGCGTCCTTCCAATGGGCGACTGGTCGATATCAATTACTTTATCTAACTGCTCTAAGCCTTCCACATCGTCATGCATTCCCGGAATGCATCTGGCACGGTTTAAATCCCTGGCAAGATGTTTATAGAGAATTTCATTAATCAGGGAACTCTTTCCTGATCCGGACACACCCGTAATGCAGGTCATAATTCCCAGAGGGATTTTTACGTCAATGTTCTTCAGGTTATTTTCCCTTGCCCCTTTTATGGTCAGGTATCCGGTCGGTTTTCTCCTCTCCGCCGGAACCGGTATATATTTTCTGCCGCTGAGATAATCCCCGGTAATGGAGTTTTTATTTTTCATAATTTCTTCGGCAGTGCCGCAGGCAACCACTTCTCCGCCGTGGGAGCCGGCGCCCGGCCCGATGTCCACAATATAATCTGCCGCCAACATGGTGTCTTCGTCATGTTCCACCACAATCAGGGTATTTCCCAGCTCCTGCAGATTCTTTAACGCCCCCAGCAGCTTGTCATTATCCCTCTGGTGCAGCCCGATGGAGGGCTCGTCCAGGATATAGGCGACTCCCACCAGTCCGGATCCAATCTGGGTCGCCAGGCGGATTCGCTGCGCCTCGCCCCCGGAAAGGGTTCCCGTGGCGCGGGAGAGGGACAGGTACTCCAAACCCACTTCATTTAAGAAACCGACCCTTGCACGTATCTCTTTTAAAATCTGGTCGCCAATCAAATGCTGCTGATGGGATAACTCCAATTTCCCTAAAAATTCCCCCAGATTTTTCACCGACATGGAGGTAATCTCATGGATATTTTTGTCTGCCACCGTCACCGCCAAAGAGGATTTCTTCAAACGCTGCCCATGGCAGTCCTCACAGGGCGTAATCCTCATAAACTGCTCGTATTCCTGCTTCATCGTCTCCGAGGAAGTCTCCCGGTATTTCCGCTGCACATTTCGAATCAGCCCTTCAAAGGCAACGTCATAAATTCCCTCGCCGCGCATCCCCTTATAGCGTACCTTTACTTCCCTGCCGTCTGTGCCGTGTATCAAAATCTTTTTAATATGCTCCGGGTACTCGCCAAAGGGAGTCTCTAAGGAGAACTGGTATTCTTCTGTCAGCGCTTTTAACACCGCGTAGGTAAAACTGGACGGGTCCGTGCAGGACTGCCAGCCTAACACCTGAATAGCCCCCTCCGCAATGGATAATTTTTTATCCGGTATCATCAGGTCAACATCAAATTCCATCTTGTAGCCCAGGCCAAAACAGGTGGGGCAGGCGCCGAAGGGATTGTTAAAAGAAAAGCTCCGCGGTTCAATCTCCTCAATGCTGATGCCGCAATCCGGGCAGGAAAAGCTGTCGGAAAACTGAATCTGTTCTCCGTCAATAATATCCAACGTCATTTTTCCTTCCGCCAACTGCAAAACATTTTCAATGGAATCCGTCAGCCGCTTCTCGATTCCCTCTTTCACCATAAGGCGGTCCACCACGATTTCAATGTTGTGCTTTTTATTTTTATCCAGCTTAATCTCCTCGGTCAGCTCATACATACTTCCGTCTGCAATCACCCGGACATAACCGCTGCGCTTCGCCTGTTCGAGAAGCTTCTGATGCTCTCCCTTCCGCCCCCTCACCACGGGCGCAAGCAGTTGGATTTTCGTGCGCTCCGGCAGCGCCATAATCTGGTCTACCATTTGATCCACGCTTTGTTTTTTTATTTCTCTTCCGCATTTCGGGCAATGCGGGATTCCAATCCTTGCATATAGCAAACGGAAATAATCATAGATTTCTGTAACGGTTCCCACTGTGGAGCGGGGATTGCGGTTCGTAGATTTCTGGTCAATGGAAACCGCCGGGGAAAGTCCCTCGATTTTTTCTACGTTCGGTTTCTCCATCTGCCCCAAAAACATTCTTGCATAGGAGGACAGCGATTCCATATAGCGTCTCTGCCCCTCAGCGTAAATGGTATCGAATGCCAGAGAGGATTTGCCGGAGCCGGAAAGGCCGGTAAGCACCACAAAGGCATCTCTTGGAATATCCACATCAATGTTTTTTAAGTTATGTTCGTTTGCTCCTCTGATTTTAATGTATTTTCTATCTTTACTGTCTTTCATTTCAATCTCCATTCCGGGAACGTATGCATTCGAGGAACCGCAAGAGAAAAAACTGTCAAGACAGTTGGCAAGCGCAGTTTCTCTTGTCGGATAAAGGCTTATTTTTCACGCTAACGTTCTCCATTCTGAGGAATTTCCTCAAAAACTGCGGCGGCACAGTCCCCCCGCCGCCTTCCGATTCCGCTTTTTGATTCCTTATAAATCACGCAGCATATTTTTTAATTCGATCATCTTGTCCCTGTATTCCGCCGCCGCCTCGAAATTCAGATCCGCCGCTGCCTTCTGCATTTTTTTCTGAATCTCTGCAATCAGCTTCTCAAGCTCCGCCTTATTCATCGACTCCGGATCTTTCTTGAAGTTCATTTCCTCTTTGGCGACTTTCTTGGAAACGCTGATTAATTCCCGCACGGACTTCTGGATGGTCGTGGGCGTAATGCCATGCTTCTCATTGTATTCCTGCTGTATCTTGCGGCGCCTCTGCGTCTCCTCTATCGCCTTCTGCATGGAATCCGTAATATGGTCCGCATACATGACAACGTGCCCCTCGCTGTTTCTGGCTGCACGGCCAATGGTCTGTATCAGGGAGGTTTCGGAGCGGAGGAACCCTTCCTTATCGGCATCTAAGATTGCCACCAGCGTAATCTCCGGTATATCCAACCCCTCCCTCAACAGGTTAATCCCCACCAGGACGTCAAACACGTCCAAGCGCAAATCCCGGATAATCTCCGCCCGCTCCAAGGTATCGATATCGGAATGCAGATATTTGACCCGAATGCCGATTTCCCGCATATAGTCGGTCAAATCTTCCGCCATTTTTTTCGTCAGCGTGGTAATTAAAATTTTGTTGTGCTTTGCCACTTCTTTATTTACTTCGCCGATCAAATCGTCTATCTGCCCCTCCACAGGACGCACCACTACCTCCGGATCCAACAGCCCGGTAGGACGGATAATCTGCTCGGTCCGCAGCAATTCATGGTTTTCTTCGTATACATTCGGCGTCGCCGAAACAAATAACATCTGATCGATTTTACTCTCAAATTCCTCAAAATTCAGCGGCCGGTTGTCCTTCGCCGACGGGAGGCGGAACCCATAATCCACCAGGGTGGTTTTCCTCGACTGATCCCCTGCAAACATCCCTCCAATCTGGGGAATGGTGATGTGAGACTCATCCACGATAATCAGGAAATCATCTTTGAAATAGTCCATCAGCGTATGGGGCGTTGCCCCTGCCGGAAGTCCCGCTAAATGTCTGGAATAATTTTCGATGCCGCTGCAAAAGCCGGTTTCTTTCAACATCTCAATGTCAAAATTCGTCCTCTCCGCAATTCGCTGCGCCTCCAGTAATTTATCTTCGCCTTTAAAATATTTTACCCGCTCTTCTAATTCTGATTCAATATCCTCACAGGCTTTTAAAATTTTTTCCTGGGGCACTACATAATGGGAGGCCGGAAAGACTGCAAAATGCTCCAAGCGGCATTTGATTTCTCCGGTGAGTACATCGATTTCTGTGATACGGTCTATCTCATCTCCGAAAAACTCCACCCGCACCGCTGTCTCCCCAAAGTTGGCGGGGAAAATTTCTACCGTATCTCCCCGCACACGGAACGTTCCCCGGTGAAAATCCATGTCATTGCGGGTATACTGGATATCCACCAGGTTACGGATGACCTCATCCCGATCCTTTTCCATCCCCGGACGCAGGGATACCATCATATTCAGGTAATCCTCCGGGCTTCCCAGACCGTAGATACAGGAAACGGAGGCAACGACAATGACATCCCTGCGCTCCACCAGTGCCGCCGTGGCTGAAAGGCGCAGTTTATCGATTTCTTCATTGATTGCCGAGTCTTTTGCAATATAGGTGTCTGTCTGAGGCACATAGGCCTCCGGCTGATAATAGTCATAGTAGGACACAAAATACTCCACGGCATTCTCCGGGAAAAACTCCTTAAACTCGCCGTAAAGCTGCGCCGCCAACGTCTTATTGTGAGAGATAATCAGTGTCGGCTTCTGCATCTGCTGTATGACGTTTGCCATCGTAAAGGTCTTGCCGGAACCGGTCACCCCCAGTAAGGTCTGGAACTGATTGCCTTCCCGGAATCCCTTGACCAGCGCCTCAATCGCCTGGGGCTGGTCGCCGGTAGGCTGGTAGGGCGAATGCAGTTTAAATTCCATGTTTTACCCACCTCTCGTTTTTTGTTTTGCAATCATATCTGACGCCATTATAGCATAGCCCATACTAACGTGCAACAAAATACGAATATTTGTTCGCCTTTTTCAAAACAGAAAAATGATAATTCCAAGTGCCGCGCCAATGGACAGCAGTATTATTTGGTTTGCTGCCCAAAGAGGACTGCCAATTCCTACATATCGCGCAAATAGGCAGAGCATGAACATGAGATATATGGTAACATAAGGACAGGCTTTAAAATGCTACTTTTAGATGGAAAAATACCCCTAAGGTGTGGCGGACAGAACAGGAACGGCTTGAAAAGAAAGCGCCAATACTTCTAAGCGATCGTGCCACAACCTTACGTTTACGGAAACAATGAGCTATAACAAAGCCTATTTTGAACGTACAGAACAGACTGAGAGCTGGCTGTCAGCGAGACTAAGCAGAGAAAGGACGGAATTTAATGAAAATTCAAAACACTTCCATTTTTTATCTGAAAAACAAGTCCTCTATCCAATGTAGAAAATGCTGTTGGGAGTTTAAATTTGAAAACATGAAGCTTGATTCAGCGGTGATAGACTCATATAAGAATATTGTTGAAGATTATAAAAAAGAATACTTTGGTATAGAGAATATTTTACGGAACAAAAAGTTTACCAAGGATTTGAGAAACACTATCAGAAACCGATACGGAAATATATTTAACCGTACATCGATTGTTTTACTTCACCGGCCTATAGCAAGTGATACGTATGTACAGTTCGGTTTTTGCGATTACTGTTTCTGCAGACATTTATATGCCATTATCCAGTTCCCTCATCTTTTCCAGTCTCCTAACTCACCTATCAGCTTCGTGTCCTTTGTGACCACTGCTGTGTATGGCTCGGCGAGGGCGACTGACCTGTAAGATGTGCCATCCTCAAGGACTTCCGTCTCCATCTCCTCCGTCACAGCAACTGGCTCACTCGCCCCTGAGTCAGAGCCACATCCAGTCGATACTGCCGACATGAATACCGCGACCGTTAATGCCATTGTCGTCATGATTAAGTCTTTTCTACGCATTGTTTGTCCTCCCCTACCTAAATATTCACAATGTCTTTACGCCGTAATAATTCCTTAGTCGCAGAGTCCATAATAGCCTCCGCTTTATCCTCGGAGATACCCTTAATCTCCATCAACTTTTCGATAATCTGCTAACCAGTCACAGTCCCATCTTTTGAACCATCACTAATTATCTGGTATACCAACCCAATGTCGCTGTTTAAAAAGTTCTTATCTACCACATAGATACCAGTAGAAACCCTAGCGATAAAACCACCATCGACTAACTCACTTAAGCACCGTGTGACAACTCCCGTAAGGTCAAGATAAAAATTAAAGAGTTATTACTTTTCTTTGAAAATTGTAACTTAATACATCAATTTTTTATTTTGATTTTATGGATTTTATTTTGCCGGTGTTTCACCACGGAAAGGTGCTACCGAATCCAGTCGTTTGTCACTGTGTTGCTCACTAAGAAGCTTGCGTCCTCTATCAGCCTGTTTTTCATTAAAATATTGGCTTCATTGTCGTATACAAAGTCCTCGCCATCTATGTTCAACGTGAAGCCTTCGGTGAGGGACTCGCCAGAGGAAAAGCCTATGGTGAGGTAGAAGTCGTATACGGAGCCGTTAGCCATGGATACGCCCTGCCCGTCGCTCCCATACCCGACTTTGTCGTCAAATATGATACTGCCTATTTTCAGCTTTGTCTGATGGATGGTCACTGCAAGGCACTGGGTTTCCTCGTTGTACCATTTGCCACTGGAGCCATTGCCTGTTGTTTCCGATGTCTCAAGCATATCCGCCACCTGGGACTCTATGCCCCATTCTCTGTAAATTTCTTCTGCCCTGCCTAAGTCGTTTAGGTTAAATGCCTCATTTATCTTTCCTAGAATGCTGTCCCTGCTTTCTTCTGAGATGGCTCCATTGTCCCCTAAGAGGATACGTATCTGCTCGGTCTGTACATCCTCCTCGATTGTTTCCGATATGTCATAGGTTTCTATTGGCAGGAAACCGCTGTTTGAGCCGTTGTTAGACGCACTGCTTTTTTTCATGTGGACTTCTGTCCGTATGCCGTTTTTCAGCTTACCCACAAAGTCTTTGTGGCTGTCTAGGGTGGCTGGGTTTTCCCATTCCTCTGATGGCTTGAAGCCTCTGCCGACATTCCCATCGTATAAATCTAATGTGAAGCTCGTGCATTTTATGACTGGGTTTGTCGTCGTGACTACCTCGTACCCCGAACCTTTTGCGCAGACTTCTAAATTGCTCCCATCACTGTTTTTCCTCACTGCGTTTTCTGCAAAGTTTATGGCTTTTGTGCCTACCAATGGGCTTTCTACGATGGAAGCGCCTTTCAAAACGCTTGCGCTTAGGGCATACCCCCTTAATGTGCTTGGGTCTGCCTTGCGGATTTTCTCCCCCATGCAGTACACATCGACTGTTTCCACCTCGTCGTTTAACCCCCATACTCCCTCTTCCCCGTTTAGTATCTGCATGGAGTATTTTACTTCTGGGATTATGGATACGTCTTTATCGGCTATGTTTGTGCTGAATGCCATGCCTGTACAGCTTCCGTTGTTTGCATTCGTGCTTTTGAATATTACGCTCCCTGCACTTGGGTTTTGGGATTTGCCTAACTCTAACGGCACGTATTTGATTATCGTATGCGTTAGGTCATAGGTGATTGGGTCTGTGGAGTAGGACTCTGTCTTATCTACCCATCCGTAATCCGGCACTGTTATGGTTTCGGTCTTGTCACCGACGATTTTCTCTTCTGTGTGACTCCCGACTAACTCCCACTTCTTGTATTGTTCTACCGCTTCCCCATAGAATGTGTATGAGCTTGTCTTTATGCTTTCCTCCCCAAGCGTTTTTTCTTTGCCACTCCCCACGCTTATGTTTTCCGTGGTGGATCTGCCGTGCCCTAACTGGTACCCCAAGCTTTTTAGGTAATCCCCATAGCTGTGACCGTTCCCCCTGTAACTGCAGACCACTAAGTTATCGCCGAAGTTTACCCTCGAATAGTTGTATGCGTAGCCTGGGTACACTTCGGTGACTTCTGAGGGAAAGGACTTGCTTTCTGTGTCTTTTGCGTATTTTCCTGCGCCTGGTCTGTAATATAGGAGTTCGTTGTCAAGCAATGTCTTTGTCTCTTTTACGCTCCAACTGCCGTCTTTCAATGCGCTTCCTGTATACCCATCGCCTGTATATTTGTTCCAAGATGGCGTGCTTATTTTGTTTTCGTCCCCATAGGCATCCTTTTCCCTTGATTTCGGCAAGAAGTCGGGGAAGATGTAGTTTAACTCGCTGGCTTTGAGCTTGTCGCTTGTCTGTACGGAATCTTCTTCGTCGTCATCTTTATCAACTGACTCGCCGTCGCGTTTGTGGTTGAACATGATTATTCCGTAGCCGTAGTTTTTTATGTCATCATAAGTTATGTTCCCAGTGGGGATGTTTTCCGGCGGTACTAACCCCTCAATCCAGTCATGCTCTATGTAACCGCTTAAGGGGATTCGCCTGTGGAAGTGTCTTGGCATAAAACTTGGGCTTATTTCGCCTGCCAATGAGTCTGCCATCGTATATGGCGTGTACATGACAAGGTCTGTGTCGTCTGAACTCTTTGTGCCAGACCAGAATACGGGCTCTATTATAAGGAACATATTCTCGTTTTCTACAAAGTCAGATGCACATTGTTCCCCTAAGACGTTCTTAATGAATCCTATTACCTTTGCTTTCCCATCTGAATCCTCTGCCAGTAAACTGCTTTTCATCTCTTTGCCGAAAGCATCATCATCTACGGTGCATGGGGGCTCATTAAATGCGCCGTTGGTGGCGGCTGCAATGTTCCCACTATAACATGAATCTATAGCTTCCCCGCCGAGCCTTGTTTTGACAGCGTTTTCCACACCTGTTGGCTTACTGCTGTATGGCACAAGCCAGACAGCAGAAGCCACACTGCCTCCCCCATCCCCCGACTCATACGCATAGACCAGATACCCCGTCCTGTTTTTTGAGAAACCGCCAGTGGTGTTCTTATGCTCGCTATTCGACTTTACGCCCTGTGAATCGCCACTCCCACCCGTCTCTTCGGCATATATCTCCCTGCAAGGAAGCGACGCTATGAGCCATACTGCCAAAAATGTGACTATGAGAAAAAATAACCTATGTCCCTTATACATAATACCTCCCCGTGAAATTTTATTTCTATCTTCCACCCGTCCTGCGTGAAAGTGACTGCCCTATATCAGAATCAAACTGCCACCAAAGTAAATCTCTTTACTCCGATGGCAGTTCTGCGCCCTGACTTTTTATGTGCGCCGTGCCAGTGAAGTACCCCTGAACACGACCATGATTTAGCTGTTAGACTGACCAAAATCATCACCCCCAATGCACACCTTACTCCCAGGTACCGCTAGTCCAATCGATGTTGGGGTCTAACTCCTCATCATTATGGTTGCCAGTAGGAAAATCATCACCAATTATAGGAAAACCATGCTTCCCTAATGCCTCGGCTGTCTGCTCCTGCTGTGGCTCTGCCGGTTCACCGGCTACTGGCTGTGGTTCCGCAGGAACTGGCTCCGCCGGCGTTTCAGCAACCGGCTCCTGCTGTGAAGTGCCCCCGTTGTTGGAAGCCACTGGCTCCGGAGCTTCTACCCTGCTGTCGGACAATAGGGAACTCTTGATGTAGCATACCATGTAATCTGACTCTACCTGAGTCCACCCTGTGTCTGTCGTGCCAAGGACTTTTACCTCGGTGTTTGCGCCTACCGTGCCTACCAGTCTGCTGTCCTTGTTCGGCAATTCCCTTATGTTTGCCCCTGTGTTCGTATATTTGATGACTGGGTCGCAAGGCGTCACGTTGAAGTCAACGCTGTAGACCTCGCCGTCGTCCATCTTCTCAATGCCCTGCTCGTCGGCTTTGTCAGACTCAGTATCTGCCTCTTGGGTATCGGCTTCACCGTCTCCGCCTTGGTACGCCACTAATGTGTCCGCATAATCCACCTCATTGTAATCAATATTGAAATCAATATCTTTTCCAGATAAGTACCCCGTACTGCCATCCTGCAAAGATACCCCGTAATAGTCTGTCAATACATCACCGTCATATACCTCTGACTCCACACGGATATAGGAATCCTTGGCTACATCAGCCCTGCCGTTTTTCCAGTCCCCTAACTCACCTATCAGCTTCGTGTCCTTTGCGACCACTGCTGTGTATGGCTCGGCGAGGGCGACTGACCTGTAAGATGTGCCATCCTCAAGGACTTCCGTCTCCATCTCCTCCGTCACAGCGGTCTCTGTTGGCTCAATGACTGCAACGTTTGCGTTGTCTGCTGCGGGCTCGCCGCTGCCGTATCCTACTGCGGCTGCTGCCATGGACACCGCAATCGTTAATGCCATTGTCGTCATGATTAAGTCTTTTCTGCGCATTTTGTGTCCTCCGAAATGATTGTAGCTTTGCGCACAAATTACAAATTTTTTTCGTATATTTTGCAAAAACCGCTTTATTTAAAAAATTAAAAGGATGTTTTGAAATGTATTTAACAATCTTTCAAAACATCCTTTTAAAGATGGTTTCCCCTGTCCGAGTCATCTTTATATACTAAAATATTTTATATCATCTTCTTCAAGGTTGCCGGTCCTGCCATTCCGTCTTTTGTCAGCCCATGCGTCCCCTGCCAGGATATGAGTGCTGCCCTCGTGCCAGATCCAAACTTACCATCTTCCGATATTCCAAGCCGGGCCTGTATAAATTTCACACACGCCCCGGTGCTTCCAACTTTCCATGCTCCGTTTACCTTTTTTGCCTTTAAGCAGATTTTATTCATGGCTGCCTGCGTTTTTGGTCCATAAATGCCATCTTCTGTCAGCGATGCAACCTTGTCCGCATTGATGGCTTTCTGGAGTAACAGGCAATATGTAGATACGTTGGAAGCGACAGTCGTTTTATCAACTGCTGCCCCTACTGCTTCGGTATTAAATAAAGCCTGTTCTGCTGCCCTCCGGCGAACCAGTCCTGTCAGCACTTTTCCAGCAGCCTTATTATATTTTAACAAAGCTTCCCCTATCTGAATTAAATTTCTCCCGGCGCACAGCTTTTTCAAATTGCCTTGTCCACAATTAAACGCAAATGACACAAGCGCATCAAACTGGTTCTGATTCAACTGTTCCGCCACCGGAACATATGTTTTGTCATTCACATAGTTTTCAAACTTCTGGCAGTCCTGCTTTAAATATTCCTCTGCCTGTGCCTGGGTAATTTTCATGCCGGAAGAAACCCCCGCCGTGTGCCCATATCCGATTGTCCACACTCCTGCAGCGCACTTATAGGCCTGTAACCTGCATCCCTCAAATTTCATGATAAGATTTAACCCGTTCTGACTGATTTTTTTATTCGCCATAATTATTCCTCCTCTTCTCTTTCACTGTCTCTAAGCTGTAACAATACGCCTTTCAGCTGTTCCGGTATTGGAATGAACATCGTAGCGTTCTCCAATAGACTTAATGCCTCATTGCAGATATAGAACATGATGACAATTTCCCTCAGCGCAATGGCATGATTCAAAAGCTGCTGAATACAGAATGCTACGGCAATGATAATAAACATCACGATTTTCTTTAGCAGCCCCCGAAACCCAATGTCGGAGCTTAAGCTTTTCGTATAAACCCCTTTAATAATTCCCGTTGCATAATCCATTACTGCCAAAAACACAATCGTTTTTAAGAGCGTGTCCCACCCTCCAAGAAAGCTGGCGAGATATCCTCCGGCGATACCGCCTAAAATGCTTATGTAGTTAAAATCTTTCATATAGTCCCTCCCCCTATGCGATTGACGCACCTTTAAAAGTCTCATCTTCTTCGATTAAATACCTGTAAATTTCAGAAAAGGATATTTCATTCTCAAAGCCACATGGAATTAGAACTTGGGTTGTAAATATGCTGAAATCACCGACCTGTGATAATTCGTTAAATTTTTCAAATTCTTCATTGATTTCCAGCAGCCGTTCCACATCCTTCTCCGCGTCCATGACCAACAACTGTAAACGCTCTTTATTTAAGTCATCGAGCCTTTTTGATATGTTTAAAAAAGTTTTTTCTTTTTCACGATAACTTTCATCAACGTATGTTTTTAAAACCACAGATATCTCATCATAATTTTTTACCACTTGCTCAATCCTGTGATAGCTACCAGCGATCCCTCTGCTGTTTCTTAAATCTTTTCTTAATGCCATACTCTTATCCTCCTAATGACAACCATTAATATTAGTTCTTTAACCAAATTTGCCGTATCACAACTATGCTTATTGTCTGTGCTGCGCCATATGCATTATAAAATGATACCCGTAAAGTTCTATCGCCTTGATAATGAAACCCAATATAAATAAGGTCTTTATCAACTTCCACATTAGTTGATAGCAACGTATATCCTGGTTTTTGGTCTAAAAATTCACTGTATGTATAAGCATTATAATTGTTTGCCCCTACCTGTACGTTTGGAGCTGAAACATATGTCTTTTCTATTTTGACAATTTTATCTCTTAACAAATTATTTACTTCTGTTTCTGTATAATACCTATCATCATGAGTGTGCGCTGCCGGTGTGAAAGATTTGGGTATTTCCAGTAAATCATTATAGCTTCCAGTAAAAGCAACCGTTTTTAAGTCAGAGAAAATTTTCTTTATCTTTCCCAAAATGGTCGGCATCGTTTCCTTGGAATTTATATTTGATCTAGCAGATGCTTCGGTAAACTCCGGTGTTGCACGATTAATATACGTTTTTCCCTCTAATGTAATCGGCTCATAATTACTTAACAAATTATTTACTTCTGTTTCTGTATAATACCTATCATCATGAGTGTGCGCTGTCGGTGTGAAAGATTTGGGTATTTCCAGTAAATCATTATAGCTTCCAGTAAATGCAACCGTTTTTAAGTCAGAGAAAAATTTCTTTATCTTTCCCAAAATGGTCGGCATCGTTTCCTTGGAATTTATATTTGATCTAGCAGATGCTTCGGTGAACTCCGGTGTCGCACGATTAATATAGGTTTTTCCATCTAATGTAAGCGGCTCATAATAGCACCAATCATACCATCGATTATTGCACCAGTCTCTAATAGCAAATTTTTTTGTTCCCGTCACCCCAATGGCCATTTGCACTCCAGCACCTGTTTTTGATGTAAACTCTGTGATTAAATAAAAATAATCCATTCCGTCAGGCAATGTTCCAGTTGTAGGCGGATTAAAATCAGTTTTTTTACAACACCAGTAAACCTCATTAACACCTCTAACGTCGTCTATATTTCCATGATATAAACCTCCAAATGCCGCTTCGGAAATGAGTTTATCAACATCCGCTTTTTTATAATATCTTCCATCATGGTCTCCGCTGATTTTATGTCTGAAAAAATCTTCAATGGCAGATTTTATTTTTCCCAGTATTTCAAAAAATGTATCACCGCTTTCTATGTTCTCTAACGCCTGGCATTCTTCAAATACTGGATTCAGCACGGACTGCATATCCTCATCCAAAGCATAAAGGGAGCTCCCAACAGTCACATTCACTTTTACATCTGGTGATATTAGCAAAACAAATCTCATTCGCTTTTGTTTTATAATTGTTTCCGACTCTGGATCTATATACTCTGCATCTTCTCTTGAATTATCGTAATAGCATAATTTCCCATTTGCAACAATTCCTATTTCTCTCCAAAAAAAGGGTTTTGAGATATCTGTGCTATTAAAGTCGCACTCTACTATTACACCCCCTTCGTTTTGTTCATCCCGCTCAATTTTAGTTACCGGTAATGACATAATAGGATGAACAAGTTCTTTTATGTTGGTCATTGTTCCGCTATAGCGGCCATCACCAAATACAATGTCTGTAATATGAAACTTTTCTCCCATCTCTGCTTTTGCAAGCTCGTTCCTTCCACTATTGGTTAATATTAATCCGGAAAAACTCATAATCTCACCTCACATAACGTAAATATTTCATCATGCTGCCATATACAGGCCATAAAATTTTCTGCTTCTAAATTTTTTTCATAGGTTACACCATAGGCTAGATGGGCTGGCAACCATTTATTCAGGAATAAAATCACCTCGGCTGGCTTCTCACTTTCCAATTTCCCTACATTTAAAACAACTTCAATATAGATTAAATTCTTCTTTTTTCTCACATAAGCGATACCCCCTGTTATCTGTGCCAATTTTTCTTCCAGCCATCTTTCATTCACCAACACCTTATGCAGCAACGAAGCTCTCCGGTATATTTCATCAATTATCTGTTCGATCTCTTTCATAATAACGTCCTCTGCATCTAGCAAATCGTTCATCTGCTTCATGCTCCGGACTCTGTCTGGCAGCATCTGTTTATTATTCAGTGACATTAACTATCAACTCCTCCAGAAAAAAATATTTATTATATTCTGCAGTAATGGAATCCTGAGAACCGTTAACTTTCAAGCTTTCTATTTCTTTCACACCGTCTACTCCATTGATGATGCTGCTGATTTTGTAATAATTTAAGGATACCGCTCCGCTTTGGAACGCTATCTGAGTGAAATACTCCATGATCTTTCTCCTGATCTGAGCCCTCACAGTTTCCTCCGTGTAACCTGATATTTTTACAACGCTGCATAAAATGACAATCGGATTGCCTTCTGCGGCTGACACAACCGGATTTGCTCCTACTGGCCGCTTATTGTTTATATATTCCTGCACAGACGAAATCTGTTCTTCAGTTGGTGGTTTTGCGTCCTTTGTAAGAATTGCAACCGACACAAACCCAGTTCCATCTCTCGGCGCATACACCTTAGCATTCCCCACAATCACATTGCCATCTGTATCCCTCGCTTCTTTCGCCCATTGTATATAATGCCTCTCATTTCCACTGGTACCCATATCCTCTTCCTTATCCGTCAGTGTGTTCATTAGAGGAACAATTCTCATAGCATCGAATCTGGCAAGTTCCTCAGACACTGCCTGAAGATTATCCATAGAGAAGCTTCCTTCCATCTTAGTATCTTCATTTTTTAACGCTGCCCTCATTCTTGCCAGTATTCCTTCAGCACTAAAATCCATTACACTCTCACCCCCTTTATTGGAACCAGAATGGTGTCCGGACCATAAATGCTGGTACAGTCAAAACTCACTGTCATATCAGTAGAAGTATTTTCAAAAACAAAATTATCCAAACGTTTTATATATGGATTGACCATAAGAGCCTCAGTGATAAAGCGTTCCACTTCCAACTTGACTATATCCACATTCGCGGAGTTCCCTACTACCTGATCCTGAAACTCTGCACCAAAAGCAAAAGAATATGCAGTGTAATGACAACGCTCCGTGGACAAAGCCTTAAATATCCAAATCCGGAGTGCCTCATTGCCTTCCACCAAATAGGTACACCCATCCGCATCCAGAAGCAGTTCATTCTTTTCGAAGTCATAAGCATATTCCTTCAGCATTGGAAGCTCACCACTTGTTTCAATATTTGTACTCGTCGAGTCAATAAAAGGAAAAACACTCATATCTTAACCGCCTTTCCTGCAATATAAAAAGAGGATCCGGTCATATGCACCACAACCGTGTCCCCTTTCTTAAGCACATACTTCTCGTGAAACTCTTTCAGGAACTCATAAGCCTCTTGCGGTTCAAAAGGCGTAATAAATGGCTTCTTGATGTCCTCTCCGCTATCCGAAGCATCCAGCATCAGCGCCGGATTGATGTAAAGGTTCTTTGTGATGGTTGTGTTGTGCATCTTGATTGTCAGTGGTTTTACCGACAACACATCCGCCATATAGGTGCCATCCACGCTACTAGCACTATTAGAACCACCAGTTCCTTTTCTGATGGCCTCGACCATCTCCACAATATTTCTGTTTGTCGGCACCCTTCCACCTCCTGCCTTTATGTAGTCTCTTCAATCTCCCTTTCATCCATAAGGTTCTCAAAAGCAAGTATCAGATCCATCTGAGCCCTGCCGCACGAAAAGGTATGTGTGTCGCTTTCAATGTAAAACTGTCCATAAAGCCCGGTGTCCGTTTCCTGCACAATGATTGAGTATCCTGATACCGCACGAAAATCATTTGGAACTCCGGACACGGCTGCTGAAGACTCTACTGTTACCAACATCTTCTGGGCTTGTGTTATGGCATCCTCTCCATCATTTTGTCTCAGCACCCTCTGTACTAAACCATACTTC
Organism: uncultured Roseburia sp.; assembly: GCA_947627165.1. Classification (GTDB taxonomy): domain Bacteria; phylum Bacillota; class Clostridia; order Lachnospirales; family Lachnospiraceae; genus Roseburia. Next base: position 4,004 of record CANQUZ010000013.1, on the reverse strand, counting down.
TGGATCGAGGCCGCATCCTCCACCGTCTTTATGACATTGTTGTTTTTATCTGTTATTAAAACCCTATTAACGAGCTTTTGAAGGGTGCTTTTATAGGTTGCTTCAATCAGGTTGTAATCCCCAGTCATAACCGCCCCACAAAGCGTCCCTTTCTCCAATACGCTCACTTTGTTAATATTGGTCATCAGCGGAATGTACTTGCTGCCATTCTGCTTTGCTGCAACTGTGTATGCCATCATAATGGCTTCATAGGCTTTCTTGCCAAAGCATGGCATGGAAGATATATTCACTCCCGTTGCAGCCATTGTTCCGCCTTCAATTCCGAGTTCTGTGCAGATCTCCTGGACAATCGTTTCCGGAGTTCCTTCAAATATTTTGTTGACATCTGAATTATTGATATAGAACATCAAATCGTATGCCAGATAGGTTTCCACCTTGGAACCGGCACTCTTATCAATGTCAAAAATAATGCCTCCAAAGACATCCTTCCCACTGTCATCCTGCATGACGATCTCTACACCCTCGTCAATAACAACCGTGGGAAAATCTTTGTCCTTCTTATTCTTCGCAATCGTGAATTGAATTGTACGTGCGACCTGCTTTGTGTCCCCAGCCCATTTAATCTGCTCTATCAGTTCGCTGATATCTTTTCCTCCAGTCAATAATTTCATATCAACACCACCTATGCCGGAATCGTGTACACATCACCCGGATAAATCCAGTGTCCGTTGTCGGAGCTGGACTTTCCATGGCTCTTAGCACTCGCCTCAATCGTTCCACAGTTTGCATTGTAAATCTTAGGATATAAACTTCCACTTCCGTAGTTCTGCTTTGATATGCCCCAGAGCGTATCTCCACTGACCACTGTGTGTGTCCCGCCTGCTGCTACAGGTTCCGGTCTTGATAACAGACCGTTACCCCGTACCTTCGTTGTGATCTGCACAGATGGCACATTCAATGTCCGGTACTCAGAAAGGGAAATGGTGTAATAGATATCCTCATCACCTTCCTTCATGGAATAGGTAAAATCATCAATCAGCATAGCGAGGTTGATTTTCATATCGCTTATGATTACCCTGACCACCGCTTTTGTGGTTTTCCATTCCTGAAGCATAGAAACATATTTGTCCGGCTTCTTTTTCGCATTCTTATAAAGCGGAGACTTCTCCGAAGGGAAGAAGCTCGACAGCTTGGTATATGTAAGCCCCCGTGCCCCCTTCAGATTGGCTGCTCCTATGTTCAAAAGGGTTATCGCCTGATTCAACTGTTTTTCCGTGAATTCCACAGAAGGAGGATTAATTGGCAGCTCAATAACTTCCTTCCGGTTGTTTACGCTTAATTCAATTACTCTGGTTTTCATCAAACTACCTCCTAACCCATGTTTACAACTACTTCTACGACTTTCTTTGCAACCTTGTCAGCAATTTCATCAATATCTGCATCCTCACGGACGATGATCTCATCTGCCAGCTTTGCAATGGCAACCGTCACGCTGCCGACAAATCCTCTCTCAGTCCCTTTGGTCTTTCCGGAACCCGGAACCTCCAAACCGCTTTCTTTTCCCCTGATTCTATCGACCAGCTGCTTTAAGTTCTCATCGATGCTTGTCAATATCATCATGGCCGGAGTCAGATCTTGACTGGCACCGGATACAACCGTATTCTGCATAATGTTGGCAGTGCTGTTTTTTACAACTCCACCGCCCTGCTTCGTTAAGGAAACACTCTCTTTATGCGGCAGGATTCTGGAGCCTCTCGGCAAGTCAACCAGTTCGGCACCTTTCTCACCAACCCAAGTCAGACCGCCTTTCCAGTTATTATCCCCTTCCGCATTTTTTCCTACAGAACCGGAAGTTCCTCCCGATCCAGTTACTGCATCCGCCACAGAGCCGAACCATCCAGCAATATCGCCAATAACACTGCCGATTCCTTCCACCAACGGTTTAACCACGCCCCACACGGTTTCAATGATTGACTGGATGCCAGGGAATACTTTCTGCACCACACTAAATAAAATTTCAAATACACTGACCGCAATGTCAATCACCGGAGAAATCACTCCCCATGCTGTGCTGATGATGTCCCCTATCAGTGGAGCCACAGTTCCGATGACCTTCTGAATAAAGCCCATCCTCTCGCCGATAAATGAAATCACATTGCCGACCTTCTCTCCGATCTCAGAGAAAATTGTGCTAAATACCGGAGCCAGTTCAGATACCACAGTTCCGATACCTTGTACCAGACCTGCAATTATCGGAGCTGCCTGACCGATGATATTTCCTATTGTGGAAACCACTGTCTGAATCACCGGCAGGATTACCGGGAGCATCGTCTGCACCGTGGAAATAATGCTGGTCAAAGCCGGTACGCACGCACCGACCACCTGCTGGATAGTAGCTGCCATCCCGCTGCCAAACGAGACAAGCTGCGGAAGCAGCGGTGCAAAGCCTGAAGCCAGTGCAGATACCACTGGAACAACACTCTTTAATCCGGCTATAAATACCGGAAGTACCAATGCTGCTGTGTCAATGCCTTTGCCAATTCCATCTGCAATCGCGCCACCAAACCGACCAAAATAAGGCTGTGCTTTGTCTACCAACGAAATAGCTGCCATCAGTGTTGGTTTCAGTTTCTCAACAATTCCAAGACCGATATCAGCTATGCTGCTCTTTAATTTACCCTTGATAGTGGAAACCAACCCGGAGCCGGTTTCTGCAAGCTTACCTGCGGCGCCACCAAAGAAGTCATTTAAATCAGCAGATATCCCTTCAAATCCTTTGGTATCAAATTCCTCTGCGGATACCTTGAAACCAAATTCTTTCAGCCGCTCCATCTCACCCAGCTTTGCATCTGCCAGAGCCTCCATCGCATCAGAAAGCGATTTCGTTCCACCGGATGCCGCAGCCATATCTTCGGCAAGTTTTACCAGTTCCATTGCGCTGTCCGTATCACCACCGGAAATAGATACTGCTCTGGCACCTGCCTGAATCACTTCGCCGGTTTCAAATGGCGTTACATTTGAATTGGTTCTCAGGGCTTCAATGTACTGCCTTGAAGCTGCTTTGACCTGATCGGTGTCCATATCCTTATTTGTAGCACCAATAAAATGTTCAATGGACACCTGCTGGTTCTCCAGCTTCATACCGCTTGTGACCGCACCGGCAAGAGCTGCTGCAGCAATTGTGACCGTTGCTGTGACAGGTATAACCGTTGCTTTCGCAAGCCTTTTTATTTTGCTGCTGATAGACGAAAGCCCCTTTGCGGCTGCATCTTTCAGCTTGATAATCGGCGTAAATATCTTTCCATCAATTGTTTTCAGCCTGCCTGTGACCTTCGTTATTTTGGCAGCAGCTGCATCCTTTACCTTAACAACCGGATTGGCCACTTTCTTACCAACCGCTTTAACTTCATTGCTGATCTTGAAAATTTTAGCACTGGCTACATCCTTGAGTTTAATAATGGGAGTAGTTACCTTTTTCCCTACTCCCTCAATTTCACTCTTTATTTTCTTCACTTTTGAAGCGGCCGCATCCTTTACCTTAACAACAGGATTAGCCACTTTCTTACCAACCGCTTTAACTTCATTGCTGACCTTGGAAATTTTAGCACTGGCTGCATCCTTTGCTCTGATAACCGGAGAAGCAGCCCTTTTCCCTAACTGTTTTACCTTTCCGATCAGCCCATCTGCTTTTTTTTCTGCAGATGAAGTATCCAACTTTGCAATATAGGTTTTATCCCAAGCACGCTGCAGCTCTTTCCTCGTTTCAGCCGTATCTTTCCGGAGGGCGGTCTGTTCCTGCCGGATGCTCTTCAGAACAGAGCTGGCATTATCCCGGATGGAAATCCTTCCAACAACACTCATTTTAACCACCTCCGACTCCCGAAAACAGCCTCTCGCGTTCTTCCATGCTCTTTAACATAGAGGCATAATAGAAGCATTTTTCTTCCACCCCAAGCCGGAGCAGATACTCCGGCTTGAAGCCTTTTTGGATGTAGTAATGCAGG
>CANQUZ010000012.1 GCA_947627165.1 uncultured Roseburia sp. | reverse complement strand
ATCTTTTCAGCATGAAAATTAATTTTCAATACACTAATTTTATCAATTTTTTATTTTGCTTTTATGGATTTTATTTTGTCGGGTTTTTTCACTGCAATTATATGGAAATTGCAGCATAATCGCATGGCATTGTTGATTTTATTCCTATGTTTTTTATTATTACACCATTCGTTTCTTATTTGCTGCCGGCATTGGATAATTTTTCAGGCAACACAAAAACACCGCCTCTTTGGCGGTGTTTCAACTGCTTCCTCTGAAATTTCTGATTATGCTAATTGCATTACCTCTTTCTCTAATTTCTCTAAATCAGTAAGAGAGAGATTTGTAACCATCGCTATTTTCTCTAAGGGCATCTCTCCTAGCTTTATCAAATTAACTGCCATCTCTCTTGATAATTTTAGGGTCACTTCTTTTGTCACTTTTTTTGTCACTTCTTCTGTTACTTCTTTTGTTACCCTCGCCGTTACCTCTTCTTCCACTTCTCTACACATATCTTCCAGAATTTTGCTCATACTCACGCCTCCTTCCTTTTCCTCTTTAAAATGTCTGTAACAGTTCAGCCCACGCCATTCGCAATCCCGCACTACGGGCTTCAAAATTGCTCATGAACGGGCGTTCTGCAAGCACCCCATAATTCATGTCATCCGGATTGCAACAGAAAAAATCATGCCCCGCTGCATAACTTCTCTTGCCGTTTCTTTTAGTAAAAAACGTGGTTCCCTATCACCATGCCGGAAATAATCCCGTTGTTTGAGCGGAAATACAGGCAGTTTGTGGTAATGTTTCCGTTTAAGACCTCCTGTGCCGCCCCAAGGCAGCTGCTGCTCACCCCTGCCTGCATACGGTAGGCAAGACGGCCGCTTGCCACAGGGGAGAATTGTCCGCCCTGATAGATGACACCGGAAATGGTGTTGGGAAAGTAAGAGCTTTTAACGCGGTTTAAAATTACGCTGCCCACTGCCAGTTTTCCTTCGTAGGATTCGCCGCCCGCCTCGCACTCAATGAGCGCTCCTAACAGATAGGCGTCGCTGTCTGCCGGAACGTAGGAAGCGCCGGATGTATCCTCTTTTTCCTGCTCTTTGATGGCGGCAAGCCGCGCTGCATCCTCTCTCGCTTTTTTTAATTCCAACTCCTTTTCGTAAGCTTCCATCTTCGCGATTTTTGCCTCTAAATCCTCCACATCAGACTGGGCATTTTCAATATCCGCATCGGACTGTCGGATCTTATCCCTGGTATTGGCAATCAGGCTGTTGACGGAAGCCTGTTCTTCTTCCTTTTGATCTTTTAGCCGCTCAAGCTCCTCCATCTCTTCTTCCATCTGCCGCTTGGTTTCCCGTATCTGCTCCTGCAGCCTTTGAAATTCCGCCAGCAGCTCCCTGTCATACTGATTGATTTGCGCGGCATATTCGGTTCTGTTTAAAAAATCGGCAATGGATTCTGCTTCAAACAGCATCTGCCAGACTGTAGCGCTTCCCTGTTCATATAGAAACTGTATCCGCGTCTTCATGTCCGCATACTGCCTGTCGGATGCCTCCTCCGCTTCCGCTAAGGCGTCCTCCGCGTCTTTTATCTCCTGCTGCTTTTTCTCAATCCCATCCTCTAATTGATTCATGGAAGCGGCGATTTGTTTTAACTGTTCGTTGAAGCTGTCAAGCTCTGTCTCTAATTCATCTTTTTTATGATTCAGGCTGTCCACCTGCTGCTCTGCTTCTTCTTTTTGCTCCTGCAAATCTGTAATCTTTTGTTTGGTATTATCAATCTCCTTCTGTGTTGCCGCATTGGAAGTAAACGCCATCAGTATGCCAAACGCCAACGCCCCTCCAAACAACAAGCTCCTTATGGTATCTTTCATTCTATCTCCTTTTGGCAGGATATAGATTCCTACCTCATTGTAATCCGCTCTGCAATGTGTTATTATAACATATATTATATGCTCTGAAAATATGGCATTTGGGAGACAAAATTCCGGGGCGTTCCCTCGGGCAGAATAGGAGGCAGGAATTATGCAGTTTGTAAAAACGGCTGATTTAAAGCCAGGTATGCGCTTAGCAAAACCTATCTACAATAAGATGGGCGTGTTGTTATATGAGAGGGATACCAAATTGACGATGCAGGGGATTCACAGCATTGAAAATTTCGGGTTGATTGGCATTTATATTTTGGAACCTGCAGAACCGGTTCCGCCGCTTTCGGAAGCGGATTTGGAGTTTGAACAGCTCCAGACCGTCTATATGTTCCAACTGAAAGAAAATTTAGACCGGCTTCAGGCTAGCCAGCCCCCTGTTTCTCTTATCGCTTTGGTCAAAGATATCCAGTCCCATTACGGCGGTCTGGACCACAAGCTGAATTTTACGCAAAATCTCCGCAGTTCTACGGATTTTGTATACAAGCACGCCGTCAGCGTCGCTATCCTTACGGCGTTGATTTCCAATCAGATGCGGGCGGCGGAGCAGGAGCAGGCCGCCCTGATTACGGCGTCTTTGCTTTATGACTTCGGCTACCTGTATGTGCCTCAGTCCATTTTAGACAAAGGGGAGAGTTTAAGCGACGGCGACAGGGAGTTTATCCAGCTGAATTTAGAGCGGGGATATGAAACCCTGCGTCCGCAGTATGAGTTTTTTGACTTGCCGGAACCTTCCCTGGAAATTATTCAGCAGGCGGTTTTCCGAAACAGCTCTTCTTTAAAGGCGAAGGAACCGACGGGGACTCTGAAGCTTCTGACGGAAATCCTAAAGACAGCCGACCGCTTTGACCGGCTGACTGCCATGAATATCAATAAGCCTCCCATTTCGGAAGTCGCCGCCATGCAAGAGATGTATCAGCAGACAGACATCTATCATCCGTCCGTTCTTACAGCTCTTTCCCACTGTATCCATATTCTTCCGAGGGGCGCCTGCGTTGACTTATCAGACGGGGAAAAGGCTCTTGTTTTAGAGGACAATCCCGCAGATTTCATGCATCCAATGGTTTTGAAGTTCTCTGACAATGCCATCTATGATTTGAGCAATCCCGCCGTCGGCGGTTATCTGAAAGTCATGGATATCATGAAAACCATGGACAACCGGATTGCCATTGACGAGCATACTCTGGAGCATTTCACGGCGGATTCCTACATCAGGGAAACCGCAGACCGTTTCCGCAAAAAGAAGCTGGAATCTGCCCAGCGCAGACAGGCAAAACTGCAGAAACAGCTTGCCGATTCTTTAGGCGACAGTGCAGAGGACACCGGGGAAGCAGAAAAGAAATCGTCCGGGAAAATGAAATTGTTATAAAATAAAATTATTATAAAAAACTCCGAAGGTTTTTACACCCTGCGGAGTTTTCTTTTTGTTTAAATATTTTTCACTTTCGCAATATCAACCGGCGTCAGTTTATGAGTCGCCGTCTCAAGGCTCTGTGCCAGGGCGTTTGCCGTATCCATTGCCGTGATACAGTACACTCCCGTTTCAATGGCGTTTCGGCGGATTAAGAAACCGTCTCTGGTCTTATCGCCATTTCCCTGGGTCGGCGTGTCAATGACAAGGTCTATCTTATGCCCTAAGATTAAGTCCATAACATTCGGGGACTCCTGAGAGATTTTATTGACCCGGAGGGCGTTTACGCCGTTTTTCTGCAGATATTTGGCAGTGCTTCTGGTGGCATAAATCTTATACCCCAAAGCTTCAAACCGTTTTGCCACCTCGACAGCTTCCGGCTTGTCCGCGTCTTTTACGGTTATAATCATCTGCTTATGCTTCGGCAGGGTGACGCCCGCTCCCAAAAACGCTTTGTACAGCGCCTCGTTAAAGTTTTCTGCAATGCCTAAGCATTCGCCTGTCGATTTCATTTCCGGCCCTAAGGAGATTTCCGCCCCGCGCAGTTTTTCAAAAGAGAATACCGGCATTTTGATGGCGATATAATCCGCCTCCGGCGCAAGTCCCGGCTCATAGCCTAAACCGCGGATGGTATTTCCAATGATGACCTTTGTCGCCAAATCTACAATGGGGATTCCTGTCACTTTGCTGATGTAAGGCACGGTTCTGGAAGAACGCGGGTTCACCTCGATGACATAAACCTCCTCATCCATCGCGATAAACTGTATATTAATCAATCCGATTACATGAAGCGCTTTTGCCAGACGCTTGGTATATTCCACGATGGTTTCTTTTACATGGCTGCTGATGGTAGGCGCCGGATAAACGGAGATACTGTCTCCGGAGTGCACTCCGGTGCGCTCGATATGTTCCATGATGCCCGGAATTAAGATATCGGTTCCGTCACATACGGCATCCACTTCGATTTCTTTTCCCTGTAAATATTTATCCACCAAAATCGGATGGTCCTGCGCAATCCGGTTGATGATGCCGATAAATTCCTCAATTTCTTCGTCATTAAAGGCAATCTTCATCCCCTGTCCGCCGAGAACGTAGGAAGGTCTGACTAATACCGGATATCCCAGGCGGTTTGCCACTTCTTTTGCTTCCTCCGCGGTAAACACGGTTCCGCCTGCCGCCCTTGGTATCTGGGTCTGCTCTAAGATTTTGTCAAATAACTCTCTGTCTTCCGCCGCGTCTACATCCTCTGCCTTGGTGCCGAGAATTTTCACTCCCATTTTCATAAGGCTCTCTGTCAGCTTGATTGCCGTCTGACCGCCGAACTGAACTACTGCCCCATCTGGTTTTTCCAGCCTTACGATGCTCTCCACGTCTTCCGGGGTAAGGGGCTCAAAATACAGTTTGTCCGCAATGTCAAAGTCGGTAGAAACCGTCTCTGGGTTGTTGTTGATGATAACCGTCTCCCAGCCTTCCTTAGAAAATGCCCAGGTGCAATGTACGGAGCAGTAATCAAACTCAATTCCCTGTCCGATACGGATAGGACCGGAGCCAAGTACCAATACTTTCTTTTTGGGAGTCGTCTCCGCCGCCTCGTTTTCGCTGCCGAATACGGAGTAATAATACGGTGTCGTCGCCTCAAACTCTGCGGCGCAGGTATCCACCATTTTATACGCCGCCACAATGCCGTTGTCATAGCGCATACTGCGGATTTCCTCTGGGGTTTTTCCAGTCAGTTCCGCAATGACATTGTCCGGAAACTCAATGCGCTTTGCCTCTTTTAATAATTCGACTGTCAGAGGCTGGCTCTTTAACGCTTTCTCCATCTCTACGAGAATTGCCAGTTTATCAATGAACCATTTGTCAATCCGGGTGATGTCATGGATGGCATCATAGCTGAAGTTCCGGCGGAGCGCCTCGGCGATGACCCAGATCCTCCTGTCGTCTACCACTTCTAACTGCTCTTTTAATTCTTTATCGGTAAACTCTGTGAAATCATAGGACATTAAGCTGTCCACGTGCTGCTCCAGGGAACGGATGGCTTTCATCAGCGCGCCCTCGAAGTTGTCACAGATGCTCATGACCTCTCCCGTAGCCTTCATCTGTGTCGTCAGCGTCCTTTTCGCCGTGATAAATTTATCGAACGGAAGCCTTGGAATTTTTACGACGCAGTAATCCAGCATTGGCTCAAAGCTTGCGTAAGTTTTTCCTGTTATGGCGTTTTTGATTTCATCTAAGGTGTAACCCAATGCGATTTTGGCAGCCACCTTCGCAATCGGATACCCGGTCGCCTTGGAAGCTAACGCGGATGAACGGGACACACGGGGATTTACCTCGATGACGCAGTATTCAAAGCTTTCCGGATTCAGGGCGTACTGCACGTTACATCCTCCGGTAATCTTTAACTCAGAAATAATGTTTAATGCGGAGGTACGGAGCATCTGGTACTCTTTATCGCCTAAGGTCTGGGAAGGCGCCACTACGATAGAATCCCCGGTATGCACTCCCACCGGATCAATGTTTTCCATATTACATACGGTGATGCAGTTGCCTCCGGCGTCCCGCATTACTTCGTACTCAATCTCTTTCCATCCGGCGATGCAGCGCTCCACCAATACTTCTCCCACGCGGGAAAGGCGCAGTCCGTTGGTGAGGATTTCAATCAATTCCGTCTCATTGTGGGCGATTCCTCCGCCGCTTCCTCCTAAGGTATACGCCGGACGGAGCACTACCGGATAGCCGATGGTGTTGGTGAACTTGATGCCGTCCTGCACATTGTGCACTACCTGGGAGGCTGCGCAGGGCTCTCCGATTTTTTCCATGGTATCTTTGAATGCCTGGCGGTCCTCTGCCTTAAAGATTGTCTCTGCGGTCGTACCGATTAATTTGACATTGTATTTTGCTAAAATACCTTTCTCTTCCAGTTCCATGGCCAGATTCAATCCTGCCTGTCCGCCAAGAGTCGGCAGAACGCTGTCCGGTCTTTCCTTTTCGATAATCTGCTCTAAGACCGATACGGTGAGGGGCTCGATATAAACCTGATCCGCAATATCTTTATCCGTCATAATGGTTGCCGGGTTGGAGTTTACCAAAACAACCTCTACCCCCTCTTCTTTCAGAGAACGGCACGCCTGTGTCCCTGCATAGTCAAACTCCGCCGCCTGGCCGATGACGATGGGGCCGGAACCAATTACTAATACTTTCTTTATCTCGTGATTTCTTGGCATCTTTTTTCCTCCTATTTCTCTGACATCATTTCCATAAACCTGTCAAACAGATATGCAGAGTCCTGCGGTCCGGGGCACGCTTCCGGGTGGAATTGTACGGTAAAAATATTTTTCCCTACGTACTCTAAGCCCTCGTTGGTTCCGTCGTTGACATTGATGAACGCCGGTTTTGCCACATTGGGGTCTAATTTATCGGTATCTACCACATACCCGTGATTCTGAGAAGAAATGTAAACGCGGTTGGTCTTTAAGTCTTTCACCGGATGATTTCCGCCGCGATGGCCGTATTTCATTTTATGGGTATCCGCTCCGGTTGCAAGCGCCATGAGCTGATGGCCTAAGCAGATGGCAAAAATCGGCGTATCGGAGTCATATAATTTTTTAATTTCTGCTATGATTTCCTTGCATTCTTTGGGATCTCCCGGCCCATTACTTAACATAATCCCATCCGGATTTGTGGCAAGAATCTCTTCCGCAGTGGTATGGGCGGGATAAATCGTCACTTCGCAGCCGCGTTTATTTAACGACTGGGCAATGTTGTTTTTCGCCCCTAAGTCAAGAAGCGCAACGCGTTTCCCGTTCCCTTCCAATACGTATTTTTCCTCACAGGTCACTTTGTCCACCACATTGCCTGTGGTATAAGCTTTCAATTTGGGAATAATTTCTTCTATATTATAGTCGTCGTTGGTGGTAATCATACCGTTCATGGTTCCCTTCTCGCGAAGGATCTTTGTCAGCGCCCTGGTGTCTATCCCTGCAATCCCAGGGATGTCATGTCTGGTAAGGAACTCCTGTATGGTTCCCTCCATGCGGAAGTTGCTCGGCATCCTTGACAGCTCCCTTACTATATAACCATCCGGCCAGGGTCTTTTGGACTCCATATCCGGCGTAATACCGTAATTCCCAATCAGAGGATAGGTCATCACCACTGCCTGTCCTGCATAGGAGGGATCTGTTAAAACCTCCAGATAACCCGTCATGGATGTGTTGAACACAATTTCACTAATCACTTCCCTGGCGGACCCTATGCTGGTTCCTGTAAATACATTCCCATCTTCAAGTATTAAATGAGCTTTCATATGTTTCCCTATCCTTTCACTTTTTTTCCAAAAAAAAAAACGTCGCCGTTTTTCTTTTTCCGTCAGCCGCAAAAAGCGAAACTGTTTTCTGCCGCTTCCGCTTTTTGCTTTGTTCCTAAATTGTAAAAAGTGTACCATATCAACGTCTATTTTGCAACCTTTTTGCAAAACAATCTATGGTTTCCATAAGATATGATTTGGGGCAAACCATATCTTATCGCTGCACCACCCCCATGAGCTTCATCTGATTCCACTTATGGTACATCCCTTCCTGGGAAAGATGATACAACGTGATGCCGCCAATTACAAGAATTGACAGGATGATCACGGCGACGGTGAGCGCTAAAATCAACTTTACACTGACTGCTTTCTTGGCATTGGCATCCTCTGCGTCCGGAAGGTACAGCGGGCACTCTAACGCTACCCGTCCCGGGACTTCCATTCCCTGGGAGACAACCGTAAATCCCCTTTTGTAGAAGTATGCCGCTAACGTGACCGGCGTGACCGTAATCGTTACCTTAGACAGCCCTAATGTCTGAACGGCGTACTCACGCATAGAATTTAACAGGAGAAGCCCCATGCCGCACCGCTGGCAGTCGGGACGGACATAAAGCATGGTAATCCTGCCGTCTCTCTGGATGGCCCCTACGGCGCACATCTCCACGTCTATAAAAACTCCCCACAAGAATAAATCTCCCACGCTCCTCTGCTGCCACAATACTGCCGGCGTTACATCCCGGTAAAACTGCTCTGTTTCCTCTTTCGGGCGGATGTAGAGCAGCATCGCATCCAGATATGCCTCCCTTGCCACACTCACCGCCCATTGTATTTCCTGCCCGCATAACAATCTCACTTCCGTCATTGTAAAGCTGTTCCTTTCCTCGACTATCCGTACCTATTTTATCATATCTTTTTGTACTCTTCCATAGTATTTATTTGTTTTGTCCACCGCAGCACTTTATTTGTTTTGTTCATCGCAACACTTTGCTAAAGGCGAGAGCCACAAACAAAGTTCCGCCAACCCAGGAAATATCCATATCTTTTTTTAACGCCGCCCGCATCCCCAGCGCGCTCCCTGCTTTCACAGCCAAAATCCCCGCTAAGAAATTGCAAACAACGGCGGCAGCTATGCCGATATCCAAAAAACCGGCGGACAGGCCTCCGAACAATCCGTCCAGGGACATGGCAAACGCAAAAAACACAGCTTCTGAAACGGACATCACGGAGGAGTGATCCATATCCGCCATCACCGGATTGTGATAGATGCTTAATATCACATTCAGTTGGGAAACGGTTATTTTTACACGTTTACATAAAAATTTATGCTTCTTGACATATCTTTTTACCACATACTCCGCCAGTTTGAATATCCCGATTAGAAAAAGCCCCAAAAAACACAGGATTTCCGTGTAGGATTCCTTTATCATCCCTCCTAATAAATTTCCTGCCAGGAGAGAAAACAGCAGCACTCCGCTGCAAATGCCGCTGATGGTAAGCGCCGCTGCGTTTTTTATCTGAATTTTTTCTGTCCCGCAGGCGGCACAGGCCAAAAATACATCAACAGAAAATGCGGTTACAAGAAGAAGTGTCTGCATTTTCATTACCTCAAAATCCACTCTCCTATCATATTCTGTTTTTTTCTTTTTGCCATAATGCCCGCCCTGCTGCCGGGTCAGATTTCAAAGAGGTAGTCTATCATTTGATATCCCTCGGATATGAAATGGCCGCTTTCTTTGGCTTCACGCTCGTTATAATGCCAGGTTTCCCTGCGGGACGCCCTGCTGTCATACAGCAGATACGGCACATCATCCGCAGAGTGAGTCCTAAGGCAGATGGGCGTCGGATGATCCGGCAGGATTACCATACGGAACTCTTCGCCAGCCGCCTCTAAGCCCTCTGCAATCGGCCTGATAATCCGGGCGTCTAAGTTTTCTATGGCTTTGATTTTCTTCTCTACATTTCCCTGATGCCCCATCTCGTCCGGCCCCTCTAAATGGACATAGACAAAATCATAGCCATCTTTGGTAAGCACATCAATAGCCGCCTTTGCTTTTCCCTCGTAATTCGTGTCAAGGCCGCCGTTTGCCCCCTCCACATTGATGACTTTCATGGATGTCCCCACTGCGATTCCTTTTAATAAATCCACCGCGGAAATCATGGCGCCGTTCTTGTGCGTCCGTTCTGTGAAGGGATAAAGCGCAGGCTTGGTTCCCGCACCCCAGAACCAGCAGGAGTTTGCGGGGTTTAAGCCTTTTTTCTTCCGCTCTATATTAATCGGATGATTTACCAGAATATCGTAGCTCTTTTTCATCATGCTGCGAAGCGCTTCGTTTTCCGGCAATTTATCCCCGATTTTCTGCCCTAATACATCATGGGGCTGGACCAAATCCAAAACTTCTCCGTTCTCCCAAATCAGGCAGTGGCGATAGCTGGTGCCCACATAGAAATGATAAACGTCCGTTTCTAACTCTTTCCTGACCGCCTCCAGCAAAACGGCGCACTCTTCTGTGCTAATCTCGCCGGAACTGTGGTCTAAGATGGTGCGGTCCTCATAATTGTCTTCCTCCTCGGAAAGCGTCACGATATTGCAGCGCAGGGCGATGTCCGTATCTTTCATCGGGACGCCGATGGAAAGCGCCTCCAAGGGGGAGCGCCCGGAATAAAATTTTCGCGGATCGTATCCCAAAACAGAAAGGTTTGCCGTATCGCTCCCCGGCTTCATGCCGTCCGGTATCGTGTGGACCATCCCGATTTCCCCTTTGGAAGCCAGTTCATCCATTTTAGGCGTTGCGGCATATTCCAAAGGCGTTTTCCCGCCCAAACTCTCGATGGGCAGGTCTGCCATTCCGTCACCAAGTATTACTAAATATTTCATAATTCCCTCTCATTCCGCCGCCGTCGGGCGGCCATTCCAAACAACATCCGTTTTATGCAAAGCGGATGGACTGTATCACGTTGCCAAGCTCTGATGCTTTTTTCTCAAATTCTGCCTCTGTCAGTTTCTCTGTGACAAATCCCAGCTCTCCGGACTCACCCGCATCTACATAAGAAACGGCCCCGAAAACGTTTTCCACTGCCGTTTTGTCTTCCGCCGACACTCTTACAAAAAACTGGTTGCTGATCGCTTTGTAGTCCGCTAATTTGAGTTTCTGGGAGCTCCATTCCACTTTAATATTTTTATCCATATGTTTTGCCATCTCTACGATATCCGCAACGACTGCGCTGGCGGTGGGAAGCTTCCCCGCTCCGCTCCCATAAAACATTGCGTCGCCCAATACGTTCCCATGTACAAAAATCGCGTTAAACACGCCATTTACATTGTAAAGCGGATGCGTCTTTGGCAACAGATAAGGCGCCACCATTGCCGCATAGCCATCTCCGACTTTTTTGCTGGAAGCCAGCAGCTTAATCTTTCTCCCCATCGCCTTTGCATACTTGATGTCCGCCGCAGTGATTTTTGTGATTCCCTCTGTATGGATATCCTCAAAATCCACCTGCTGTCCGCAGACTAAAGAGGTCAAAATTGCAATCTTCCGACAGGCGTCATAGCCCTCTATATCCGCTGTGGGGTCTTTCTCTGCGTATCCTTTCGCCTGGGCGTCCTTTAATACGTCCTCAAAGTCCGCGTTATCCTCCGCCATTTTGGTCAGCATATAATTGGTGGTTCCGTTCACAATTCCCGTAATCTCCTCAATCTCATCTGCGGTAAGGCAGGAATTTAAGGGGCGGATGATGGGAATGCCTCCGCCGACGCTGGCCTCAAACATGAAATTGACCTGCTTTTCCTCTGCAAGGGCAATCAATTCCGCTCCCTTTGCCGCCACCAACGCCTTATTCGATGTGGTCACGTGCTTTCCGGCCTCAAGCATTGCCTTTACAAACGTATAGGCCGGCTCTACTCCCCCCATGGTCTCCACCACGATTTTTACCTCTGCGTCTTCCACAATCGTTTTATAGTCATGAACGATTTTTTCCTGGATCGGGTCTCCCGGAAAATCCCGCAGATCCAGAATATATTTGACTTCAATCCCTTCTCCTACACGTTTTGCAATGCCGTTCTGATTGATGTTTAATACTTCCATTACTCCGGAACCAATGGTTCCATATCCCATGATTGCAGCTTTTATCATTATTTTCCTCCTCGTTCCAGTTCCTATTTTACTGCCTGCTTACTTTTCCATCCCTCACTCTATCAGGAAAGAAGTTTTAAGAACTATTCATGTGCCAGGATCTTCACATAATGTATCCCATCCTGCTCCTCAATATGCGACACCATTTCCTCCATATCCCCCGCCTCGGACAAAACATCCACGCTTAAGGTCAGAGTGGCGATTCCATTAATCGGAATGCTCTGGTGAATCGTCAGGATATTGGCATGAAACTCCGCTATGGTTTTTAAGACGATAGACAGCAACCCCGGTTCGTCCTCCAACTGGATCACCATGGTGATGGTCCGCCCTTTTGCCGTCTCATGAAACGGAAAAATATCATCCTTATATTTATAAAAAGAGCTCCGGCTGATGCCGACTTTCTCTGTGGCTTCCTGCACCGAAGCAGACTTGCCGGAATCTATGAGTCGTTTTGCCTCTACTACTTTTAAAAGAACTTCCGGTACCGCTTTTTCTTTCAAAACAAAATATTGGCTCCTCTCTCCCATACGTTAAACTATGCCTCTTTCTTATAATATTCTTGTTATGTTTGTTTCACGCTAACATTTGTCCTCATGTGGAAGATAATAACATAAAGAGGCTGCCGGGGCAACCTCTTTTTGGTAAATCTCATTATGAATTTTTTAAGGAAAGCCATTTTAAATAGCCGTTGATAAACAGGTCAATCTTCCCGTCCAAAACGCTGTCTATATTCCCGGTCTCCACCCCGGTGCGGTGGTCTTTGACCATGGTATAGGGCTGCATGACATAGGAGCGTATCTGGTTGCCCCAGCCGATATCCGTCACCTCTCCGCGGATGCCCGCCGCTTTCTCTGCGTTCTCCTGCTGTTTTAACAGGTACAGCTTTGCCTTTAACATCTGCATTGCCTTATCCTTGTTCTGGAACTGGGAACGCTCATTCTGGCACTGTACCACAATTCCCGTAGGAAGGTGCGTGATACGGATTGCGGAGGAAGTTTTGTTGATATGCTGCCCTCCCGCACCGCTGGAACGGTATGTGTCAATCCTTAGGTCGTCTTCTTTGATCTCAATATCTATATCCTCCTCAATGTCCGGCATGACATCGCAGGACACGAAAGACGTCTGGCGTTTCCCCGCCGCGTTGAAAGGGGAAATGCGCACCAAACGATGGACTCCCTTTTCGGACTTCAAATAGCCATAGGCGTTTTCCCCGCTGACCTCACAGGTAATGGACTTAATGCCCGCTTCCTCCCCGTCAAGGGAATCCAGCACTTCTACGGAATATCCCTTATCCAACGCCCACCTGGAAAACATCCGGTAAAGCATTGCCGCCCAGTCGCAGGATTCGGTTCCCCCTGCCCCGGCGTGTAAGGAGACAATAGCATTGTCTTTGTCATACTCCCCGGACAGCAGCGTTTTGCTCCGGATCCCTTCATAGGAGGCAATAAATTCCTGTAAATTCTCCTCAATTTCCGGAATCAGGGAGGCGTCGTTCTCCTCGTAGCCCATCTCAATGAGAGTCTCCATATCTTCAAACTGCGTCTTTAAGGATGCGTATGTCTCCACATCGCTTTTCATGCTGTTTAGTTCTTTCATTTTCTTCTGGGAAACTTCCGGATCGTCCCAAAAGCCCGGCGCTTCCATTTCCCGCTCTAATTCCTGGATCCGCTGCTCTTTGTTCGCCAGGTCAAAGTGAATCCCTCACTTCCTGCAGCGGTTCCCGATATGTGTTCAGGATTCCTTTGAATTGATCAAGTTCTACCACAGTATCACCTCTTTCTTATCTTCTCTCGTTTTTCTGTTCCTTTATTTTATAGGATACGGCTGGATTCCGCAATCCTTTCCCTCAATTTTTTGGGGGAATTAGTAACAGTTCTGCTCATAAGCAGTCTCGTATGCTCATTCATGCAAGCATGATTCGCCTACGAGACTGCTTATGGCTGAACTGTTACGGGAATTATGGCTGCGCTATTTTCTCCCGCAGCACTTCCACTGCCTTCTGCACCTGGTTGTCATACTGCAGTTCGTATTCCTCTCCCTCCGGATCTAAATACTCATACTCCAATGCGATATCCGGGTCTATGCCCACCTCATGGATATAATTTCCCTTCGGCGTAAAATATTTTGCCGTGGTCAGCTTGACGGCATCTCCATCCTCCAGTTGGAAAACAGACTGCACGATTCCCTTTCCGTAAGTGGTAGTGCCGATTAGCGTCCCATATTCATAATCCTTTATGGCTCCCGCTAAAATTTCGGAAGCGCTGGCGCTGTCCCCATTGATCAAAACCGCAAGCGGACAGGCTAACGCCGTGTTGCCGGAAGAGACATATTCCTGCCTGCCGCCGTTTTTATCTTCCGTATAGACCAACAGGCCTTCCGGCAGTATGTCGTCTAAAATCTGTACCACAGATGTCACCAGACCTCCGCCGTTATAACGCACATCCAAAATCAGCGCTTTCATCCCCTGCTCTTCCAAGTCCGCTAATGCCTGCTCAAACTGAACCGCCGTCTCTTCCTCAAAAGAATCGATATGGATATAGCCAATCCCGCCCTCAATCATTTCATGGGAAATGCTGGGAAGCGTTACATTGGCGCGCGTCACGTCAAAAGAGAGGTTCTCCCCGGTGCTGGTGCGGTATATCTCCAAATGTACCACAGTCCCTTCTTCGCCGCGGATTAACTTCACCAGTTCCGTCACTTCCATGCTGGTAGCCTCGGTTCCATCCACGGAGAGAATGATGTCGTCCGCGAAAAGCCCCGCCTCCTCGGAAGGTGTCCCCTCATATACTTTGGATATGGATACCACCA
Source organism: uncultured Roseburia sp. (assembly GCA_947627165.1). Lineage (GTDB taxonomy): Bacteria > Bacillota > Clostridia > Lachnospirales > Lachnospiraceae > Roseburia. The sequence goes on along the minus strand of CANQUZ010000012.1, from coordinate 8,209 downwards.
TCGTATCCGGATCCTGCCGCAGTCCGGCTCCAATCCCATAGTATTTCCCTGTGGTGTCCAGCTTCATCTGGGCGTTATCCTCTGCGTTATAGTAAACGGAATACTTATCTCCCAAGCCGCTTATGAGTCCCTCATAAAGGCCGTCACGCAGAGCATCTTCATTGATTTCATCATAATAATACAAGTCAGCGTAGGCTTTTAATTCCTCGATTTTTTCAACGGCATCGCGATCTAACAGCGCGCTCCTTACCTTTGTGCTGCCATTGGTCACTAAAATTTTGACCCCTGCGGCTCTCCCCGCCACTATAAGCAGCAGAGCACCCGCCAATAAGGTGCCGATGACGCCGTATAGGATTCCCCTGCCCACTCCCTTTTTCTTTTCCGCCTCATAAGCTCCGGCTGACCGTAATTCCTCTGTTCTTTGATTCTGTTCTAATTGCTGTCTGTCCATTCTTTTCCTTTCCAGCTTCCGTCTCAGCCGCCCAGGTAACTCCACGGGTTGACATAACTCCCATTCAACGATACGCCAAAATGAAGGTGACTTGCCGTGGAAATCCCTGTATTTCCCACTTTCGCAATCACCTGCCCTCCCGATACTTCCTGTCCGGGCGACACAAGAAGCGCCGATGCGTGCATATAAACGGTGTAAACCCCTCCTCCATGGGCAACCATGACATAATTGCCTGCCGCGCTGCTGTAAGACGCCGCCGTGACAGTGCCGGAGGATGCCGCCACGATATCCGTCCCTTCCGGAGCGCCAATGTCAATTCCCTTGTGGTTGGTGGAAGCTCCGCTGACAGGGGACGGGCGGTTTCCGTAATCGCTTGTGACCCTGGAGCTGCCGGGGCAAGGCCAAAGAAAGGCGCCTCCCGCATACGGCTGATCGCTGATTCCTGCCGCCGCCTTCTCCGCTTCTATCCGCCTGATTTCGGCAATCAGCTCATTTTGCGCCTGCAATTCCGCTTCATAATAATCTTCCTCGCTCTGAGCCTTTTCAATATCCTCTGCAAGGGCGGCAAGTTCCTGCTCTTTCTCCTGCATAAGGGCCGCTACATCCGCCTTTTGCTGTTCCACCGACGCTTTCATTTCCCCAAGCTCCGCATATTCCTGCTCTAATTTCGCTTCCGTCTGGGCAATGTATTCTGTAATCCGGTTGTATTCCTCTAGTTTTTCCCTGTCATAACGCTGTATTTCAGAAACATATTCCACGGAATTTAGCAGGGTCGGGATATCCTCCGCCTGCAGGATCAGATTGAGATAAGAAGTGTATGAATTTTCATACATAAACTGAATCCGCAGCTTCATGTCCTCATACTGCTGTTTTTCCGTCTCTTGCGCCTCTTCTAACTGTTCTTTTGTATTTAAAATCTCTATATTCTTTTGCTCCAGCTGATTCTCCAAAGAAGTGATCTGCTCGGAAATATCTAACAGCTGGCTGTTAAGCTCTTTTAGATTTTCCTCTGTATGATCCCTCGATTGCTTTAGCTCTGCAATGACATCCTTGGCTTCCTTTAGCTTCTGCTCTAAGTCCTCTCTCTCCTGCTCCGCCTCATTTAAGGAAGCGGCGGCCGACTTTATGCAGACGGAGCCTCCTAACAGGAAAATGAGGCAGACTGCCGCTATTTTATATAATCGGATTCTTTTTTTCATTGACTTCATATACTATACTTTCAAATGTTTCCGTATGGTGATCCTGCTTCCAAGGAACCCTATTCCCACTCCTAAAATCAGAGCCACCGGAACCAAAGTATGAAACACTTCCTCTACGCTTAAAAACTTTATCATATTGCTAATAAAGTGAAATTTATATTCAATATATTCCACAATCTTCTCATAAAGTACATATAAAATCCCAAGCGGTATCGCCGCCCCCACCAGTCCAATCACGATTCCTTCCACTACGAATGGCGCCCGGACAAAATAATCCGTCGCCCCAATCAGCTTCATAATCCCGATTTCTTCCCGGCGCACCGAAATGCCGACCGTAATGGTATTGCTTATCAAAAAGACGGCTACCCCCAGCAAAATCAAAATGATGCCGGCGGAAATATAGCCAATCAGGCTGTTAAAGTCCGTCAGGGTATTTGCCACCAACTCCGACTGCTTTACTTCCCGTATTCCGTCAATAGACTTTAAGTAGGAGACTAAGGTTCCCTGCATGGAAACGTCGTTCATATAAATAGAATAGCTTGCGGAATTTGCCAGCGGGTTATCCCCGGCAAAGCTTGCCGCCGCTTCCTCGTTCCCCTCAAAATAAATGTCCTTGTAGTCCTCCCACGCTTTGTCCGCGGAGACAAATTCGTATCTGGAAACCTCCACCCGCTCCCCGATTAGCTGCCCGATTTCTTCGATGCGCTGCTCGGTAATGCCTTTCTCAAAAAACACTGTGACTGCCACCCCGGATTCCACTTCCTGCACCATAGACCGGAAATTCGTCACGATAGAATAAAAAAGGCCAAACAAAAAAATACACGCCGTCATAGTGGCAATGGAGGCCAGCGAAAACATCTTATTCTTCCAGATGTTGACTAATCCCTGTTTCATCGTATAAAAAAATGTACTAATCCTCATCCTGATAACCACCTGTGCTTTCTTTTGTGTCGCTGTAAGAATCCTCGCTGTCCTCCACGATCATCCCTTTCTGCATTTTGATGACACGCTTATTCATAGCCTTCACGATTTCCATGTTGTGGGTAACGACAACGACCGTCGTTCCATTGTCATTAATCTCTTCCATCAGCTTCATGATTTCCCACGCATTGTTGCTGTCTAAATTTCCGGTGGGCTCATCCGCCAAAAGAATCTTCGGTTTATTAATCAGCGCCCTTGCAATGGCGACCCGCTGCTGCTCGCCGCCAGAGAGCTGCCTTGGGTAAGAGCGGTATTTCGCCGCCAGCCCCACTAAGGACAGCATCATGGGAACGTTCTTTTTGATGGAACGGTTCGACTCACCGATGACTTTCTGGGCAAACGCGACATTATCATAAATGTTTCTGTCTTTTAACAAGCGGAAATCCTGAAATACCACGCCAATGTTGCGGCGGAATTTCGGGATCTGCCTTCTCTTGATTCTATTTAATTTTCTCCCGTTTATCGTAATCGTGCCATCCGTCGGCTCAAGCTCCTTTAACAGCAGCTTAATCAGCGTGGATTTCCCCGAACCGCTGTCGCCGACGATGAAGACAAATTCTCCTTCCTCAATGTTAAGACTCACGTCATTCAGCGCAGGAATCCCCGCAGAATATGCCTTGCTGACATGCTCTAACTTTATCATAGCAATCTCCATTTCTAGTAGTCTGACGACTCCATGTATTTCATATATTTCACAACCATAAGCGCAATCTTAAAGGTAATCGCATCCTCAAAGACCCGCAAATCCAATCCGGTATATTTCTGCAGTTTATCTAAGCGGTAAACCAGCGTATTCCTGTGGATGTATAACTGCCTGGAAGTCTCAGACACATTCAGGCTGTTCTCAAAGAACTTGTTGATGGTGGTAAGCGTCTCCTCATCAAAATCATCCGGGGATTTGCCGTCAAAAATCTCCTTGATGAACATCCGGCACAACGGAATGGGAAGCTGATAAATCAAGCGCCCGATTCCCAGCGTAGAGTAGGCAATCACGTCCTTCTCCTCAAAGAAAATCTTTCCCACGTCCAACGCCATCCTCGCCTCTTTGTAGGAGCGGGACACTTCCTTAATCTCGCCTACAATGGTGCCATACGCCACATGAATGTCATTCTCCGCATCGGAATGGAATAAGTTGACCACCACTTCCGCCGTCTTGTTCAATTCCTCATACCCTTCATTCTCCGCCACTTCCTTGACGACGATGATGTTTTTTTCATCCACCGCTGTGACAAAATCCCTTGATTTCCCGCCGAAGATACTCCGGATGCGCTCTAACTCATTGCCGTCTTTATCACGGTTAATCTCCACGATAAACACAACCCGGCGGACCTCCGTGTCAATATGGAGCTTTTTTGCCCTGTTATAAATATCCACCAGCAAAAGATTATCCAGCAGAAGGTTTTTAATGAAATTATCCTTATCGAAACGTTCCTTGTATGCCACCAGCAGATTTTGGATCTGGAAGACGGCAATCTTGCCTACCATATAGACATCCTCGCTGTCCCCATCGGCAAGCAGGATATACTCTAACTGATGCTCGTCAAATACTTTAAAAAACTGGCATCCGTTCACCACCTGGCTGTCTGCCGGCGATCCCACAAATGCCAACGCTGACTCCAGGTATTTCTCTGTTTCCGGAAATGTCGCTGCAAGGACCTTCCCCTCCACATCGATGATACATAAATCAATTCTGGTGATTCCCTTTAACCCGTCAATCGTATTTTGAAGTATCTGATTCGAAATCATAATCCCCGCTCCTTCTCAATCTGTTTCCCTTGAAACGCCTTCCGCCAGAAATGCCCTATCCTCAAAAACTTCGCTGAAAGTTTTCAGCAACTTTCACAATGATTTCCTACAGAATATTTATATGAACCGTTACCTGGTTTTTATTTTAATGCAAAACAGCGAAAAAAGAAAGAGGAAATACATATTTTTTTATGCACTTCCTCAGCTTTTTTTCCCATTTTCTGTTTCTCTATGATGTACATAGTTCACAAATATCCCCTGCGTCACCTTGCCGCTTCCTGGAAGCCTTCCCCTAAAACTTCCCTGGCATCCGACACAATGATGAAAGCATTGGGATCCGCCTCTCGCACAATCTCTTTCACCCGGACAATCTCCTTGGGGGATACCACGCAATACAGCATACACTTATCTGCATTGGAATACATCCCTTTGGCATAAAGCCCGGTGACGCCGCGATCCATGTCCTCTAAAATTTTTTTTGCCAGCAATTCATAGCGGTCAGAAATAATATACGCCGCTTTGGCAAATTTAAACCCTTCCATCAGCGTATCCGACACTTTGCTGGTAATGAAAATCGCCACTATGGCATACAGTGCCCCGCGGATGCCAAAAATATATAAGCCTATCACTACAACAGCTCCATCTAAAAACTGCATAATCTGCACAATGGAATAATGGCGAAGATAATGCTGGATTAGAACCGCTACCATGTCCGTTCCCCCCGTCGTCGCCTTCGCCAATAAAATCAAACCCATTCCCGCTCCACCGATGACGCCGCCAAAAACCGCTGAGAGAATATAATCCCCCTCCGTCAAATCCACGGAAGGAATGACATACAGCCAGGCGGACAACAGCAGAGTCCCCACTAAGGTTCTGCCGATAAAGCGTTTCCCCTTGATTTTGAGGGAAAACAAAAACACCGGCACGTTCAGCATGAAGTTCGTAAACCAGAGGGGAATCCCCCCGTCCACCATGCCGCCCGTAATTTTTTTTACAATAATCGCAATTCCGGTGAAGCCGCCCGTCACCAGATGGATCGGGTCGTAAATGCACTGGATGCTGAATGCCATGAGCGCTGTGCCCAGGAGCAGCCACAGATAATCTTTTAAAATTGATTTTTTATAAAATAATTTCCCCATACGTTCGTTTACTCAGACGATTTGGTTTCCTCCATCTTCTTTTCATATTTTTCTACGCTGATTTTCAGCCTCCTCCAATGGATCAGGTTCCTGAACTTTTTCTTCATCCCAGGCTTTTTCACCACATCGAACTCGCCGAGGCCGTACCAGATCTTCGCATTAATCTTGTCTCTATGCGCCCCAAAAAAGCGTTCCTGCGCCGGCGTGGGCAGCACAGAAACGACGACATCCGGCGTTGCAGCATTCACTTCGTTGACCGCCGCGTCCAAATCTCCGACGCACTTTTCCAGGGCATACTCCCCCGCAAACTGCAGTCTGGGGTATTCCGCAAATAGCTGCTGCTTTATGGCGTTTATTTTTTCCTCCGTCTCCCCTAAAAGAAAAATCCTTCGGCGGTTCCGCTCCATACGCTTGAAAAACTCAACGAAAAAATCCCTTTCCTTCGTCTCCTTTATGCGCTGCATATTGTTTACGCCCGCAATTTCAAGGATTTCCTTTTCCCCTATCACAGGTACATCCAACGATGTCAGAACCTCTTTCAATTCCGCATCGTTCTCCGCTTCCATTAACATCTTCATGGAAATAGATTCTATAGCCTTTGGAACGTTATCATCCGGAAAGGCTTCCACCTTCAGGATGGCCTCCCGCACAGTATAATCATTTAGCTGGATGCCAAGAATATCGATCTTTTTTGTCATACATTACACCTATATTATTCCATTCCACTCAATACAATATGAAGCAAGTATAGCAGACTTTTTTCCCTTTTTCAATCCAATATTAACGTAACCGTTCAGCCATAAGCAGTCTCGTAGGCGAATCATGCTTGCATGAATGAGCCTACGAGACTGCTTATGGCTGAACTATTACATATTAACAGCGACGGCAATGGCTACCCCAATCAGCGCACCCCTCCCTGTGTTTGCCCACAAAAAATTGACAGTTATTTCTCATACCTTTTTCCTGTTTTTTCACATTTCAAATGTCAATATCTTTTTCCTATTTTTCTCAATTTTTGTCAACTTTATTGTTTTTCCACAAAACAGACATTCGGCTTTCTCACTATGTAAACCACTTTTTCAACCCTATTTTTATGTGGATAATGTGAATAACTTCGTGTATAACTCTATTTTTTCCATTTTTCTGCTCTTTTTAACGTGGATAACCTCCGAATAACTTTTTCCATTTATCCACTTCTTTTTGATTGCCCGATTTCTTTTGTGCAACTTGTACACTCTCTTTTCATTGCCGCCGCAGCCTGCAGAAAAGAAAAAAATATATAAAGCTGCCGCTTTACGGAAATCCTTCCATAAAGCGGCAGCTTCAAACCTTATCTTGACTGCCCCTGTCCTTTCGACAGCTTTTTCAGGCAGACTATTTTTTATTATGTATTAGAAAATCCTCCGAACGCAGATTGGCGATCTGTAATTCACGCTGGAATACTTAATCCCGCTCTCCGGGGTGCTGGCATGAACAATGGAACCTCCGCCGACATAAATCCCGACATGGCCGCTGTAACATACGATATCGCCCGGCTGCGCGTCCGATAAACTTACCTCATAACCGCAGCTTCTCATTCCGCTGGAAGAATGGGGAAGGCCGATTCCAAATGCCGCATACACGCTCATGACAAATCCGGAACAATCTGCTCCGTTTGTCAGGCTCGTCCCACCATATACATATGGGTTTCCAATAAACTGGGACGCATATCCTGCCACAGCCTGTCCATTGGAGCTGCCGGGCGCCGCATAGCTCTTGCCGCTGTCAGAACTGCCGGAGCTCTTTGAGCTGCCCCTGCTGGCGGAAGCCGCTGCTGCCGCACGTCTGCGTTCCTCTTCCTCTTTTGCAAGCCTGCGCTCCTCTTCCTCTTTGGACTCCGCCTGCACAAACTCCGTCGTTATGATTACGAACTCCTGGGAAACATAACCCGCCCCTGCTTCTGTGCTCACCTGGGGCCATCCTTCCACTGATTCGTCTAACACTACCAAGTCGTCGCCCAACGGAACCTGAATCAAAATCTTTGCATCCATAGACGGCTCTGTCCGGACATTTAACGTCGTCGTGTTTACTTTTGCATATCTGGTGCTGACTTTCTTCGCCAGTTCCTCATCTCCAGTCACAACATACTCGCACTTTACATATCCTTCCACGCTTCCGGATTTAATGCGATACCATCCATTCTCCGTCGTCTCTAATACCGTAGCCGCGGAATTGTTATATAATTTTCCAACAACCTCGCTCTCTGTGTTCGGCTCGGAACGAACATTGACATAATTATCCACCTGTGCAATCGCAATGTCGGCATATTCAGAAGCAACCTCCGGCACTTCATTCTCACTGACCTTGTCCTCTTCCTGCGCCACCAGTTCCACCGCTTTTTCGCTGCTTTCCTGCAAAACCTGCGCCAGGGTTTCCGATACCCCCGCCACCGGGATGCTTCCTGCAGTAAACGCCGCTTCTGCCGCCTGGGAAGCTCCTGCCAATGGGCTTCCAAATGCCTGAATACCAGAACTGCTCATCAACAATGCGCCTGCCAGCAAACAACCTGTCGCTCTTCCTATCCCTATTCTCATTGCAAACTGCCTCCAAATGTCAATTATTTATTTTTATCGCTATTTGTTACAATTTTATTAATTCTTTATGTCGTATTATATCAAAGGCGTCCTTTCCTGTCAACTAATATCCTCTATATA
>CANQUZ010000011.1 GCA_947627165.1 uncultured Roseburia sp. | reverse complement strand
CATACGCGGATGTCGGAAAGGCGGTATACGCCGTCGTAATCTCTGTAAAGTCTGTCGTCCGACTTTGCTTCCTCACCGGCGGCTGCCCATTGCTTCTGCAGCTCCTCCGGCACGCTGTCCCCGTAGACGGGGTTGATGCGCAGCCTGTTGCGCTCTTGGCTGTCCCCCGCAAACCGGTAGACGGTGTAGACCGTGTTCTGCTGCTGTTCCGTCATGTCATCCCGTGTCTCAACATCCTTGAGGATGGAGACGTAGGAGGCAAGCGTTTTGTAGTCGAAGCGGAATACCCATCCGTTCTCCCAGGCTTCCTCGGTGCTGCCGCTGTCTTTCGGGAGACCGTCAGCCTGCGGGACAAACTCCACGTCCCCTTCCGGGTCTTCTCCCCGGTACCATCCCATCGGCATGGCATCAGAGGGATTCCTCGTTTTGGTCAGGTATTTGATGTTCCACTGGTAGTCGTAGACGCCGGTGCGCACCAGCCCGTGCATCTCCCCGAAGTGGAGCAGCGCCATGTCGTAGGATTTCGGCGCTGATTCCCCGTGCACTGTAGCGGTGATGGACTGGTTTTTCACTTCCATGTATTCCCCGATGGGGTCCTGGTAGGTGATGGAGTCGCTTACGCCTGCGTCGTTGCTGCCGGTGATCGGGGTGAAGACTTTTCCGGTAATGAGGGAGAGGATCGTGTCGAAAATACTGCCCAAATCCTTGGATTCCACATCATAGAAGCCGTCCGTATAGACAATGTTTTCCACAACGTCTTCGTTTGTGACCTTAACGTTTTGGTATCGGGGATCCTCATACCCGCCAGCCTGCAAGGGGGAAATCCTGATCCTGTGTCCTCCATCATCCTCCTCCATTTGCGGAGTAATTTCCAAATTTTTGCTCCACTGTTCCCATTGATCCGCCGTACTCTGGAGAATCGTTTTTACTTCCGAAAGTTCTATTGGCTTATTAAGATTCCCATCATCAACTTTTTCATTCCTTCCAAACAGCTTCTCTTTCTCCCATTCAGCCTGGCTGAACAGATATTTGGCAGGATCCATGGTGGGATAAAGGCGCACTCTGCCCCACTGGGGCACATGATTGGAATCCACGCCCATGGTATAGGTGCTTAACGGAACCTGACTGTCTGCGGTGGCTCCGCCTTTCTCCCATCCTTTGGCATAATGCTGATTCACGGCAGACTTCATATAAGAAGCGGTCATCAAGACCTGGAGAATCGTTCCGGGCGCTCCTTTCTGCTGTCTGTCATTCCCATATAAAACACCCGCGCTGGACCAGTGCGGCTCTCCATATAAAGCGCCCTCACTTATTCCTAAATCCACGTTATACAAGGAAGTGATGGATTGTCTGTGCGTCACCTCCATACTGGGAAGATACACCTGGTACCACTCGTCCCCGACATTTCCTTTTTCTTCATTGTCTGTAGGCGGCAGCAACCGATGCTTAACATCGATTCCGCCATCTTCTAAATTATCATCGGTGTATTTGCCGAATCGTTCATTCCACGACTGTTCTGTCCCCATCTCATTGAAGGCAAAATTGGAGCCTCCGTCTGTCATGACGATCGCGGCAGGAATCCTTGCCACTGTGGACAGCACCCCATTGGAGAGCATTTCCGTGTAGGTCGTATCCGCCGTTTTCGCCAGCTGTTCATATCCCAGGAAAATACCGCCCTGCGTGTTCGTGAAATAGCCGATGTACTCATCTGCCAAGAGTTCTGTCGTTGCGTTAGAATTTTTGGCATAATCCTCCGGTTCCGGTTCCGCATAGCCGGGGTGGGCTTTAATCCGCTTGTCGTTGACGTTATTGCTGACCGTATAATCATGCTGTACCCACTGATCTTTTGCATCTCCCTTATTCAGCACGCCTGTATACTCATTTTTTTCCGCATGAACCTCCACCGTATAGCAGGTATCCCGGTTGACCTTCCACAGATACTGTCCCTCCCCGTCGTCGTATGTCAGATCCCCCAAACCTTTCAGTGTCTCCATTCCTCCCACTTCCAGATAAGAATCGCTGCCCTCTAATTTTTTGTAATGTGCCAGAGGCATCAAAACCGTCGCATTTGCACCATAGGCACACACTGATACCCGGTTCTGAGGATTCTGCTCCATCAGAGAATCAATGGTAGCGTTAATCGCATCCAGAGTCTTCTGGATTCTGGAATTTTTAATACGTTCCGCCATGGTACGATTGGCAGCAGGAAGAGCGTCGTAACCGCTTTCACCTTTATTATTCTCAATCTCATATCTGGTATCCTGCCCCATGGAAGCAGACATATCAAATACAATCACCAGGTCGATCGGGCTTGGCGGATATTCGTTGACCACCTGGGAGGACGCAAGGGCAGAGTACACATGGGCAAAATCCGAGTTGAAGCCCACCGTCGTTCCGTCCGCAATTCCATCCGTCGCCATGTCGAGCTTTATAGCATTGTCCGCGCCGTCTGCATAGGCGAACACCGTTTTGTCCGTCCAGATACGCCCCGCATAGCGGGAGCCGTTGTCGTTATTTAACAGTTTATCTGCATAAGCGTCCGTGGTATCCGGATCCGCCACGCGCCGGATGGTGTGCTCGGTAGGACCTGGATTCCCTACCGCATATGTGACCGTGGGACCTAAGCCGATGCCGCTAAACATCGTCACCACGAGGCACAGGCACAGCAATACCGCTAATCCTCTGTGCCTTTTGTTCCACAGGTGTTTTTTGTTCCATAATTTCTTTTGTCTCATAAAACAGCCTCCTCACTTCCATGAAGCCTTCCAAGCCTTTACTCCATGTTCTTTTGTTCCATTTATTTCATTTGTTTCAATCAGATATAAAAAGCCCTCAAAATGGACATCTAAAAGAAAATATATTTGTTTTTTTGTTATTTTTCTGATAATATATTCAAATTTTACCATATTCGGGTAAATTTTACAATATTCTAATATAAAACATTCTCTTTATCTAGTACTAAAGTAATGAATTTCGCATAAAATGTGAAAATTTTACAATTTTCCGCTATTCTCCCACTACAAGTATCATTCCTTACAACAAAAATAAGACCAAGAATCTGATATCAGATTCCCGGCCTTTTAAATGACGGAACGCTTTTTATGAATATCATCCATAATAGAAAAGCCGCCGCTTTTCAGCGACAGCCTCTGAGGAATTGCGGGAACAGGATTTGAACCTGTGACCTTCGGGTTATGAGCCCGACGAGCTTCCAGACTGCTCCACCCCGCGTTATGTTGTTCTTTCATTTATTTCTATGCCTCATTATAAGACTTTAGAACTAATTTGTCAAACTTCTTTCCATCCGGTATCGTGCTTTTTTTGTTTTTTCTTTTTCAGAGATAGCCTGCAAGTATTACGCTTGCCGCCGTCCCTGCTATGGTTGCCGTCAGCGCCCCCGCCAATGTGTAACGGCTCTTTTTCACTTTTACGCTCATAAAATACACTGACATTGTATAAAAAATGGTTTCCGTACTGCTCATCATGATAGAAGCCATGCGCCCTAAGAGAGAGTCTGCCCCATGTTCCTTAAAAATATCCAGCAAAAGTCCTGTGGCGGCGGAAGAAGAGAACATTTTCACGAGGGTAATGGGCAATAGCTCTGAGGGGAAGCCTATCTTTTCGGTCATTCCGGCAAAAATCCCGGCAAAAAATTCCAAAAACCCGGACGCCCGCAAAATCCCAACCGCCGTCATCAGACCTATCAGCGTCGGCATAATCCCTATGACCGTCCCAAAGCCATCCCGCGCCCCCTCGATAAATTCTTCATAAATGTTATGCCTGCTTAACAGTCCGTACCCTACGATGCAGAATATCAGCAGCGGTATTATCATATCCGACAAAAACATGATTGCTTTCATGGAACGCCTCAAGCGGTCTGTTGTTTTATTCTATGGCGGTATCTGTGCGGTTATTCCTTTTTTATATTTTCTTTCTATCCATCACCCTGCAAAAGATCGCCGCCTTAAAGCAAAAGAGAGATGCTAATTGCTCCTATTGTGCTTAAAAGGGTTCCGAGTAAATAATATTCTGCAAAATCCTGCTGTTTTGAAATGCGGTCATAGCGGGCAATGGATTTTGCCGTTAATACCAATCCAACTGCAGAATACTGATTTATAGAAATAAAAATCATTATAATAATTCTTTCCAGCGTTCCAATGAATCTACCCATATTTTTATCATTTTTCCCCTCGTCTTCCTCCTGGGGGCGGTAGGGCGACAAAATGATGGAAATCAATACATTGAGCGGTCTATGTACTAACAGAAGTTTCAGAGTCCACGAAAGCAGCTTTGCCTCTGGTACATTAAATACCTCCATAATGGATACCAATTCCGTCCGGAATAATGTCATCCGGTTTAAATCCCGCATTGTGTAGGTAAGCATGATGATAAATAAAATGTGTATTATCTGCTCTGCAATAAAAATGGTTTGCGCCTTTTCATTTTTTACATTGATGCACATATGCTTGCTAACGACGTATTTTGAAAGATTGACGATTCCATGGAAAAGTCCAAGCAAAGCCATATATTTTACGTTCAGCCCCGGTAAAAATAGAATGGACAGCACGATAGAAATTCCCGCATATAAAAGCGAGCAAAAGAAAACCCATGCCGCATCCATCTGCCTCTTTTCTTCTGTTTTTACAGGTTGGAAATAAAAATCACATAATACGTGAATTAGCAAGAAACAATTAAAAATCTCCTTCATTCCCAATCAAATCTCCTAAAATGTTTTCTACATCCTTTAATGCTTTCTCATATGTGTAATATCTGCCCTTTGCCAAAACCTTTTGAACGTAGGACTGCGTAATCCCCAGTCTCTTGGCGACTTCCGCCTGCCCGTCCTGGTGGCAGAGCATATCCCATATAATTTCACGCTGCCTGTCCGTCCAGCCTAGTTCGACTGTTTTTAACAATTCAAAAATAGTATTCATTAAAATTATTTGAGAATTTTCATGGTTTCCAACGTCCAGACGAATATCTGTTAGAATTGCTTTATTTCTTTTTTCATTCTGCTGCACGGTTTCCATTGCATTTCTGGCATTGTAATATCCCGGTCCATCCGCACCTAACGCCATCTCCGAATTAATGTCCGTTACTATTTTTCCTATTCCAATGCCATAACGCAATTCAACAGGGTATAAACGCATTTTAATTTCCTGTATTATGTGCAGCATATTTTTTTCATTAAATAATAATCCCTGGAACTCATCCCCCAGCGTTATCACGAATTTTGCAGCTATATCCGATTCATACTTTACATTGATGTCCTCTAATACATCTCTTAACTTATCTTGCACTTCTTTTCTGTTTTTTAATTGCTTCGATTTTCGAATATCCCCAATAAGCGCAATAAGCGGAGCTTCTTTAAAAAAGAAAAACATACTCTCACCTCCGAACACAGAATACACCATTTAAAAGGAATAATCAATAATTATTCCCTTTAAAGGTTGTATTTATGGTTCGGCATAAGAACGGTCTACGTTTTGTTTTTACATTGTTCCGTTCCACCCATCACCTTGCAGAAAACCGCCGCTGCCAATGTGCTGATTAGCGTTGCTATGATGGCAGGCCCTACAATTTCCGCGGGGTTCACACTTCCGTACTGGGTGCGGTAAGCGATGACGTTGACCGGAATAAGCTGCAAAGATGAAATATTGAGGATCAAAAAAGTACACATCTCTTTGTTTGCCACTCCTTTTGGAACGGCGGCGCCCCGCACCATGCCGCCTTTTCTCCGCTGCTCCTCAATCTCCTCCAGACTTTCCATCGCCTTTAACCCCGCCGGAGTTGCCGCCCAGCCCAGCCCGAATACATTGGCGATGATATTCGCGGCAATATACTCATTGGCGGGATGCCCCTCCGGAATATTGGGGAAGAAAAAGCGCAGAATGGGCTTCATCTTTTTTGATAATCCTGCAATCATCCCTGTTTTTTCCGCAATTTTCATCAATCCCACCCAAAATGACATTACGCCCATCATAGTGATGCACAGCGCCACCGCTTCTTTTGCCGAATTTAGCGCAGCCTCCGTCACTGCCGGCAGATTTCCGGTAAAGGCGGAAAAAACGACTCCGATTAGTATCATATACGCCCAAAGATAATTCATAGTTCCCTCTTTTTACCCTATCCCTCTATCTATATGCAGATTATCTTTATTTAAAACATCACGGTTTAGGACTTTCATCCTTCACAATACAGCATTTATCTAAAACCGTGCACGATGACAGGAGATCCAAATTGTAACCTATTCCCTCTTTTCATTACTTATTGATAAGATATATCATGATATGAATGAAACCTGAAAATTTTTTTACGATGTTACTTTTTCCTTTTTTCAAACATCTAATAGATGTACCAACCAAAAAGTTCTATCGCGATGGGACAAAAACCTACAGAAACCTAAAACCTAAGAAAGCGGGAGACAGCAGATGACCAAGGAGCAATTTACCACAAACATACTCGCCCTTGAAAAAAAGATGTACCACACTGCCCTGGCTGTGCTGAAAAATGAAGACGACTGTGCAGACGCCATGCAGAATGCGGTCATGATGGCGTATGAGCATCTGCCGGACCTCAAAAAACCCGAATTTTTCAGCACCTGGATTACGCGCATACTTTTAAACGAGTGCTACAAATTAATCCGTTCCAAAAAACATACGGTGGAATACGGAGAGCGAATCGAAGCCGCGATAGGCGCAGAGGACAACCCTTTGGAGCATTCTGCTCTGTTTGACGAAATCATGCAGCTGAGTGAAAATTACCGGCTTCCGGTCGTCCTGCACTATATCGAGGGCTATTCCGTGAAGGAAACCGCCGCGATTCTCGAAATCACGCAGGCGGCGGTCAAGCAGCGGCTTTTAAGGGCAAGGAAGATTTTAAAGGAAAGGTTTGGTGAAAGACTATGAAAAAATCAAAACAGTCAGCTCAGTTTCCGGAAGTTCCTGCAACGATCCACCGCGCTGTTTTAGAGGCGTTGGACCGTCTGGAGGATTCAGGCATTGCCCAACCGGAAAACAGAAAGGAGAAACCCATCATGTTCCAGGAAAAAATAAACAAATACGCCGCCGTGGCGGTTATCGGCGCGGCAATTCTTACAGCAGGCTCTATCACCGGCTATGCGGCATTGAAATATCTCACGCCGTCCCAGGCTGCCCTTGAAACCAATGACAGCAAACTTTCCGAAGCCTTCCGCGGCAAGGACGCAATCCTGATAAACGAATCGCAGAAATTCGACGATTATACCATATCGCTCCTCGGCGTCACAAGCGGCGCAAACATCAGCAGCTACGCTTCTTCCGATATCGCCCTCGACAGCGATGAAATGTACGCCGTACTTGCAATGGAAAGAACGGACGGCACGCCGATGCCTGACACAAGCTCAGATGATTACGGCTCCTTTTCCTTTTTTGCTTCTCCCTACATTCAGGGGCTTGCGCCGAAAGATTTTAATATGTATACCCTCGGCACAGGCTACAGCGAGTTTGTAAAAGACGGTATACAGTACCGACTGCTGCAGTTTGACAATATTTCCATCTTTGCAGACAGGACGATATATATCGGCGTAAATGAAGGAATGACTTGTAACATTTCCGCCTTTCTGTTCAACGAGGCAACGGGGGAAATCAGCCAAAATCCCGAATACAGCGGCATCAACGCCCTGTTTACGCTGCCCCTTGACAAATCCTGTGCGGATGAAGCTGCGGCACAGGAATACATTGATAACATCCGGCAGGAACTGACTGCGGAAAACAATACAGAAACAGATGATGTGGAATTGACCGACGAGGAAAAAGAAGTTGACGCATTTCTAAGCCAACTGACAGGCGAAAACATCGGGCAGTACATGGAGCGGGCGGAAAACACCGTCCAAGTCGTGACGCCGGACGAAGACCATATGATTGCATATTCCTGGGAAATGGAAACGGGAGCGGGCGGAAACTGCACGTTGAATCTTGACTGGATTGATCCTGTCCCAGGGGGGACGACGCTCCTTGGCCATTCACATTCCGGAGGAATAGAGAGTCTGTACGTAGAAACGCTTACCGACAACGGCGACGGCACCTATACCTTTGCCGTTTATGTCTGCCGCCAGGATTGAACATCCCTTTCTCTTCCTTGCCATATGGCAAAGGGCCAGAGCCGCCGGTTAAGCCGGCGGTTCTGCTTTTTTGCGCCATGCCCTGGGATTTGCCCCACGTCTGCCCCCAATATCTTTCTAAAGTTCTTCTCCCTGTTTTTCGGTGTAAAGTAACAGTTACGGCGTAAAAACTTTTTTTCATAATTCTCTTTCATCTGACAAAAAATGTTGTATAATCAAACCATAAGTACCACGTTTTTACGAGGAGCATAATGTGAAAAATAAGCTCGATAGCTTATTTTTCACAAACGAATTTTATTCGTTTTGGCTATCTTGTGCCGAGAACGTCACAAATAAGCCTTTATCCGACAAGAGAAACTGCGCCTGCTAACTGTTTTAACAGTTTTTTCTCTTGCGGTTCCTCGAACGTATACGTTCTCGGAATGGAGATTTTTATGCAAACAGGTCTTGTTTATACCAATGATAATTGCCTAGGCTGCAACAAGTGTATTTCTGCGTGTCCGATTCTTCGCGTGAACACCTCTGCCATCGTCAATAAGAAGAATCTTGTATCTGTCGATGGAGACGCCTGCATCCACTGCGGAAACTGTATTTCCGCCTGTCCCCATGAGGCCAGGGAGTACTCGGACGACACCAATACATTCTTGTCCGATTTAAAAGCGGGAAAACGGATTTCCCTCTTAGTAGCTCCGGCCTTTATCGCTAATTACCCGAAGGAATACAAAAAAGTTCTCGGCTATTTAAAAAGTTTAGGCGTGAACCATGTCATCAGCGTCAGCTTTGGCGCGGACATTACTACCTGGGGATACTTAAATTATATCAAGCAGCACAATTTTACCGGGGGCATTTCCCAGCCCTGCCCCGTCGTCGTGGACTACATTGAAAAATATATCCCTTCTTTGATCGATCGGTTAGTCCCGGTGCAAAGCCCTGTGATGTGCGCGGCCATCTATGTGAAAAAGTACATGAAGATTTCGGATTCGCTTGCGCTCTTGAGCCCCTGCATCGCGAAAAAGGTGGAAATCAACCGCCCGGAGAACGGAAACCTCATCCAATACAACATTACGTTCAAACATCTGATGGATGTTCTTTCCACGGTCAACCTTGACCAGTATGAGGCGTTAGATGAAATTGAATACGGCCTGGGCTCCATTTATCCCATGCCCGGCGGACTGCGGGAGAATATTGAGTATTTCCTGGGCAAAGACCTGATGATTCGCCAGGTGGAGGGCGAGAAGCTCACTTACCATTTCCTGCATGAGTACGCGAAACGGATCGAAGCAGGCAAACCGCTGCCGTTTATGGTGGACGCCTTAAACTGCCATGCCGGCTGTATCTATGGGACCGCCACCGATCCCGCCCGAACTGACGACGACGATATCCTGTTTTCGCTCCATGCGCAAAAGACGGCTTCCGCCTCCAAAAACAAAAAATCGCCTTGGAACCATAAGCTTTCCTATGAGGATCGCCTGAAACAGTTCAACTATGCGTTCCGCGATTTAGACTTAAACGATTTTCTCTGCAAATACAACAAAAACCGGTATGTCGGAATGATTAAAGCCAGCAACAGCCAGCTCAACCAGGCGTTTCTCGCCCTAAACAAGCACACGGAAGAAGATCGTTCCATCAACTGCAGCGCCTGCGGCTACGACGGCTGCAAGGAGATGGCGATTGCGATTGCCAACGGCATCAATGTGCCCGAAAACTGCATTCACAATATGAAAAGCTCTGTGGAAAAGGAAAAGGCCGATATTGAACGCCTCTCCCAGGAAATCCAGGAGCGGGAAAATGAAATCCGCACTTCCTACAACTCTGTTTTTGAGGAAATCGAAAAGATTCATTTTGCCATGAAGGATCTTTCTGACGGAAACCAGCTGACCGCCCAGGAGCTCTGCGTCCTCACCGACATTATCCAGAGGGTTGTGGAAAGCACCTCCTCCATCACACAGGCGACAGAGGTGGTTGTTTCCTCCATTAAAGGGTATGAGGACATCAACGAGGCTGTCATCCATATTTCCGGCCAGACGGGTATGCTCGCGCTAAACGCCAGCATTGAGGCTGCCCGCGCAGGGCTTGCAGGACGCGGATTCGCCGTTATAGCAGACCAGGTCAATAAACTTTCCGCAGAAACAAAATCTACGGTAAACGAGGGGAAAAAGCACCGTGAAATCGTTGAGCCTGCGCTTGATTCGCTTTCCAATTCTGTGAAAAACGTATTGGATCAAATGCATGACATCAGCGAGCGGGTTTCCGAAATCGCAGGCGCTTCCGAGGAAATTTCCGCACAGACCATCATGATTGAAAGCACTGCGGAGCAAATCAGCTCCTATATGGCATCTGTCATCAAACATTAGTAACCGTTACATAATCAAGGACCTTGCAGCATAACATATGTTAATGACAAACGAGGTACTTTATTTTGAAAGCGTTTTCTATCACAACAGGGAAACGGTTCTTTTCCGTTTCCCTCTGTATGGTATTTCTTGGGAATCTCCCTCTTATGGGATGTTCTTCTTCGGAGCTTGCGGCGACTTCTTCCACAAAGCTCCCGGATTCCTCTTTCGCTGCATTTTGTGACGCGCTTTTCTGCTCAGAAATTGCTTCCAACACCATCAATCTCCATTTCACCCTGTCCGAGCCGGAGGCTTACGGCATTACAGATCCCCGCATTACGTTAGGCGAAATCTCACACACTGCTGCCAACGAATCGAATGCAGGCCTCGAAAATACCCTCGCCGCCTTAGAAACATTTGATTACAATACGTTAAGCACAGCGGAGCGGCTCACCTATGATGTTTTGCACGACTATCTAAAGCACCGGCTTTCCGGCACAAAGTATTATCTTTACGAGGAATATCTCTCCCCCGCTTCCGGCATCCAGTCCCAGCTCCCGGTCTTATACGAGGAATACCGTTTTCAAGATGAATCGGATGTAAAAGATTATTTAAGCCTGCTGCCCCTCACCAAATCCTATTTCCAGGATGTGATTGCCTTTGAACAGGAGAAGGCGCAGGCAGGGCTTTTTATGTCCGACGCGGTCTGCGACACACTTTTAGAACAGTGCCGTTCTTTTTCCGCAGATCCGGAAAACCACTATTTAATTGAAACTTTCAATCATAAGGTGGATGCTTTAACAGACATCGACGTCTCCGTAAAGGATGCGTATAAAGTCCAGAACGAAGCTTTGATAAAAGAATATATTTTTCCCGCCTTTGAGGAACTTTCCCTGGCATTGTCTGCATTAAAGGGCACCGGGAAAAATGAAATGGGACTCTGCTATTTTGATGAGGGAAAAGATTACTACGAATACCTGGTTTACAATAACACCGGATGTTCCAAAGATATCAAAGATATCCAGGCAATGATTGCCCGGCAGCGTTCCTCCGACCTGGAGGCGGCAGCAAACTTAGCGCAGGAAAACCCTTCGCTGTGGGAACAGTGCGAGAATTTCTCCCTTTCAGATACTGACGCCGTCTCCATTTTAAACACCTTACAGGAAAAAATGCTCTCTCAATTCCCCGCAGCGCCGGAGACAGAGTTTACCGTGAATTATATCGCCGAGTGCATGGAGGATTACCTTGCCCCCGCCTATTACATTACTTCCCCTATTGATGATTACCGGAAAAATTCTATTTTCATCAATGCTAATACGGACGACACCACCATGCGGTATTTCACCACCCTTGCCCACGAAGGGTTTCCGGGACATCTCTATCAAACAGTCATGTCTTATGAGATGGGGATTCCCTCTGTGCGCAGCATCCTAAATTATCCCGGCTATGTAGAAGGCTGGGCGACTTATGTGGAAATGCTCTCCTACCAATACGCCGGCCTGCAAAAAGACGCCGCCTCGTTGATGGCATTAAACCAGTCCGCCCTGCTTAGCCTCTACGCCTCCACCGATATCGGCATTCATTATGAGGGTTGGACTCTCGCCGAAACCATCAAATTCTGGAAAGACTATGGCATCTCCGATGCGTCTGCCATTGCGGAAATTTACCGGTACATTCTTTCCGAGCCCGCCAATTATTTAAAGTACTATGTAGGTTATCTGGAATTTTTAGAATTGCAGAACTATGCGAAACATACTTATCTGGAAAACTATCGCGATGTGGATTTCCATCGGGCGGTCCTCGCTGTCGGCCCCGCCCCTTTTGAAATCGTTAAAAAATATCTGCCGGAATTTTACGGCTCCCGCCAAAAGCAATAAGCTTTATGGCACGAACAGCGCCTGATATACCTCCCGCCTGCTTAAGCCCCTGTCTTTTGCCACCAGCTTCATGGCTTCCTTGCGGGAGGTTCCTTTCGCTTCATACATTGCCATATGTTCTTCTAACGTCAGGCTCTCCCACGCCTTCCTGTCCGCTTCCTCTATCTCTTCTAATGGCTTTCCCTCTATGATTAAAACGTATTCGCCCCTCGGCTCCCTCTCCTGATAGTAGCTTAAACATTCCTGTATCGTTGTCAATCTCTTTTCTTCATAACGCTTCGTGAGCTCCCTGCAAACAGAAATGCGGCGATTGCCCAACGTTTCATAAAGCTCTTCTAAGGTCTTTACCAAATGATGCGGCGCTTCGTAGATCATTATGGTCCTCGTCTCATTTACTAACGCCTTTAGGATTGCAGCACGTTCCTTTTTCTCCCTCGGCAAAAACGCTTCAAACGCAAACCGCCTTGTCGGAAGCCCGGACATGGTAAGGGCTGTAATACAGGCGGCAGGTCCGGGGAGGGAGGTGACTTCGATCCCCTCTTCATAACAAATTCGCACAAGTTCTTCCCCAGGATCAGAAATCCCCGGCGTCCCCGCGTCGGTAATGAGGGCAATATTTTTCCCCTCCCGCAGCTTATCAATCAGTTGATATGCTTTCTCGATTTTATTGTGCTCATGATAGCTTGTCATGGGCGTTTTTATTTCAAAATGGTTTAACAGCTTAATGGAATTTCTCGTATCCTCCGCTGCAATCAAATCTACTTCCTTTAAGGTGCGCAGTACCCGAAACGTAATATCCTCTAAATTTCCGATGGGCGTTGCGCATAGATATAATGTTCCTGCCATTGCTTTTTCCTCACTCTTTCCTGTCTATCCGCTGCATACAGTAATAGTACAACCTTTTTTTCGGTTTCGCAACCACTCCCGCCATGGTTTTCTGTTGCAGGCTATATGGGAAAAGACTTTTTTCCTTCCTGCCATGAAGCTAAAACATTACAATAAAGTTACAATTTTCCCCGGCATTATTTTACAATTACCCGGATTTTTTCTTTTGCGCCATCCTCTTTGGCGTAAACATAGGCTTTTCCGGACTGTTTTCCATGAACCGTCCCATCTTCGCCCACGCTGACAATGTTCGTATTGGAACTGGAAAAGACCGGCTGATTGCCGGAAGACACTGTCACCTTAAGCTTTTTGCTCTCGCCGACAGCTATGGATACTTCCTGGGAAGCAAAGGAAATGGACGGCTTTTTTACCGTGACCTCGCAGGCCGCTTTCACTCCGTCTACCGTGGCTGTGATAACTGCCTTGCCATTTTTCAACGCCCGAATATTTCCATGGTTATCCACAGACGCAACGCTGCTTTTGTTACTTTTCCACTTCGGGACGCTTTTTGATGTTGAAGTTACCAACAGTTTTGCCGTCTGATTCCGGTAAAGGCTCACTTTCTTTTGGCTTAACGTTACTTTTGGTTCTTTTACCGTGAGGCTGCAGCTTGCCGACGCCCCATCCGCAGTGGCTGTAATGGAAACTTTTCCCGGCTTTTTGGCTGTCACCCACCCCCGCTCGTCCACAACGGCGATGCTTTTTTTGCTGGATTTCCACGTCACAGGGTGCCCTGTGGAAGTTTCGGCCGTCAGTTTTATGGAATATCCGTTGTCCAAAGATACCGCCTTTTTTTCCAGGCGGATTTCCGTTTTTTCCACCACTACTTTGCACGTCGCCTCCCCATTGCTGATTTTCGCCGTAATGGTGGCGGTTCCCGCTTTTTTTGCCGTGATTTTCCCATAGGTGTTGACTGACGCCACTTTGGAGTTATCGGATGAAAACTTCGGCTTTTTCCCATTGCTGGTGATTGCCGTCAAATAAAACGTATCCCCGATTTTCATTTGCGCGTTTCTGGTCGTCAGGAGGACAAATTCATATGCGCCTGCCCGCATACCGCTCTGCGGCTTCCCCGTCTTTACGGCGGCGGAAACAGCCCCATATACCTGCCTTGCCTGAACCTGGGATAACATGGATAAGATACAGAAGACAGCGATTGCTGTCCGTAGAATGTTATTTTTTCCTGACATAAGATTCCCCCATCTCATCATGGCGGGAAAAGAAATAAGTCTTAGCCTATTATAACGTTACGGTTGTCGTATGTAAATAGGGAATCTGACATAATTTTGCTTTTGCGTAACAGTTCAGCCATAAGCAGTCTCGTAGGCGAATCATGCTTGCATGAATGAGCATACGAGGCTGTTTATGAGCAGAACGCCCGTTTATGAGCAATTTTGAAGCACGTAGGGCGAGATTGCGAATGGCGTGGGCTGAACTGTTACATTATTCCCTTAATTATGCGACTTTTATACTAGATTTTTATGAATTGTTATGCTATATTAATCATATAGCCTGAACTCGTAATCTATTTTTATAAGGGAGGATGAAACGTTATGAAACGAAAAACGATCACATATTTCCATAAACTTGCAACTTTGGCACTGGCTGCAGCGATGGTGCTCTCTGCCCTCTGCATACTTCCGCCGACGGAAGTGTCCGCCGCTTCCCGCACGTTCCGAAGCTCCGGAAAATCAAGCGTCGTGATTCAAGATAAGCAGGACTTTGCCTCTACCCAGAAACTGGTCTGGGTGAAATACAAAGCGGCAAACGACGGCTACTTAAAAATCACCGCCCAAAACGCCTCTGACAAATATGCCGACACTTATGTGACAGGCTCCTGGCAGCTGTACAACAAAAACAAAAAAAGCGCTGTCTCACCGATAAAGCTTTACAATACCAACGCCAATGATTCCTTTTACTATACAGACGTTTACGGCGTAAAAAAAGGAACTGTATATTATCTTGCCGTAAAGGCGGACGGCGGCGTCAAGATTACCGCTTCCTTTACGAAGGTAACTGACAAAAGCGGCGCGAAAAAGGCAAAATCATTAAAACTGGCAAAGGGCAAAACAACCACCGGCTTAATCCGCGTAGGCGACAATAAAGTCTCTGACTGGTATAAGTTTACCCTTACCTCCCCGAAGAAATTAAATATTTGCTTTACGCCCTACATGAATGATTCGATGACCATCAGCATCACCGGGCCTGCGGGATCCTTAAAGCCTTTTTCTTCCTCCGTCAGAATGAGCTCACTTGATGGCGATAAACTGAATTACGGCAGGAAATGTTCCCTTACAACCCGTGAACCGGTAAAGGCCGGCACCTATTACATTCAGATTAAACCGACGAATAAGACGACCAGCGGCTATTATAAGCTGGTATGGAAATAATAGCGCAAAATAATGTGCAGCACGCTCCGCGAGCCGCTTTTCTAACAGTCAAATGGAGTGTTACGGATGTAACACTCCATTTGATTGTTATTGGCTGTTTCCCTTCCAAGCCAAGCGGCCGTAATTCCAAAGTACAATTCCAAGCGCCACGATTCCGATGGAAATCAACTGGGACGTGGAAAGCACACCGACACTTCCCCGATAGTCGTTCCGGAAAAATTCTATCACAAATCTCCCCGCTCCATAAAGAAGCAGATACATGGCTGCCACACGCCCCTCTTTCCGCCGCTGCCTTGCATAAAAGAATAAGATAGCGCAAATCAGAAAATTTCCTGCGGAAGACATTAGCTGCGTGGGAATTAATTTCACCCCATTAGGGGCAAACGCTGAATTATGAAACGTAATCCCAAACCAGGAATCTGTCTCCCTTCCGTAACAGCATCCGGCAAAAAAGCAGCCTAACCGCCCGAACCCCTGCGCCAGGGATACCGCCGGCATTACCAAATCGAAATAGGGCAAAAACTTCTGCTTTTTCACTTTACAGTAAATAAGGCTGGACAGCACACCCCCGATAATTCCCCCGTATACCACATAGCCATTGTTAAAATCCCATAGGATAGACGGATTTTTTAAGATACGGGGCAGCTCCACTACATAATACAGCAGCCGGCTGCCTGCCATCCCCCCGATTACGGCGCAAAAGAAAATACCATAAATGATATCTTCTTTCAACTCCCTTTTTTTCCCTCGCTGCAAAGATACCACAAGTGCAGATAAGAAGCCCACTGCAATCATAATGCCGTACATATGTAAGGTTATGGGACCGATTGTTATGTCATTGAACATATTTCCTCTCATTCTGCCGCTTCAGCGGCTCTTGCATCCATCGATTGAAAATTTTAAATTTTTAATACCCGTAAATATCATAAATCTCATCCATATAGACTCCGGGCTCTTTATATACGATTAAAGGCTTTTCTACGGTGAGCCTTGACTTTCCGCCCCGAAGCCCTTCTATCAGCACCATGTTCGGCTCTTTGTCTATATAGGGATAGACAAGCTGCATCCGTTTCGGTTCGATTTTATAATCCACCATCCGGCTCATGATTTCCGCTAACCGGAAAGGGCGGTGCACCATGTAAAATCTCCCCCCCGGCCGGAGAAGTTTCGCGCTCTCCCTTAACAAATCCTCCAGGGTGCAGAGAATCTCATGCCTTGCAATGTTCTTAGCCTCGGAGGAAGAATTTAGCCCGTGTTCCCCAATCATATAGGGCGGGTTGGTGGTTATCACATCAAAAGAAGACGCCCCAAATATATGGGAAGCCTCTTTGATGTCCCCCGTCACAATTTTGATTTTCTCTTCCAGATGGTTATACAGCACGCTGCGGCGCGCCATATCCGCACTTTCCGGCTGGATTTCCAATGCGGTAAAATCCTCCCCCTCTGTTTTCGCCTCCATCAAAATGGGGATAATCCCTGTTCCGGTTCCAAGGTCTAACGCCCGCTCCCCTTTTTTGGCTTTTGCAAAGCCGGAGAGGAGGACGGCGTCCATTCCAAAGCAAAATCTCTTCGGGTCCTGTATGATGAAATATCCGTTCCGGTGCAATTCGTCCAGGCGTTCATGCTCCCGCACAAGATTATTTTCCTTCATCAATTTTGGATTTTCCTCCCTTATCCTCTAACGCCGCCAATTCCTTCATCTCTTCCGGCGTCAGTTTCATCTGCTCTTTCCTGCGCTTCGCTTTAAACTTCAACTCTTCCACTTTATATTCCCGCAGCTCTTTCTCGTCGTCGATTTCCACTAATACTTTCACCAACTGGCGCAGGACGTTCACCGAGGACACTTCTCCTTTTAATCCGTCCGCAGTGGTGACATAGTCCCCCACATTGGGCAGGCGGCTGTTCAGATATTCGTAAGTCTCCTCTTCGTTTTTCAGGCAGCACATCAGCCTTCCGCAGACGCCTGATATTTTGGAGGGATTTAAGGAGAGATTCTGCTCTTTTGCCATCTTAATGGAAACCGGCGCAAACTCAGAGAGGTAACTGTGGCAGCAAAGCTCCCTACCACAGATGCCGACTCCCCCCATGATTTTCGTCTCATCCCTCACGCCAATCTGGCGCAATTCAATCCGGGTGCGGAATACTGCCGCTAAATCTTTCACTAACTCGCGGAAATCAATTCTGCCGTCTGCAGTAAAATAAAACAGCAGCTTGTTGTTGTCAAAGGTATATTCCGCCTCCACAAGCTTCATTTCCAGCTTGTGCTTTTCAATTTTCTCTAAGCAGATTTTGAATGCTTCCTTTTCTTTTTCTTTATTTTTTTTCGCTGTCTGCTCGTCTTCCCCCGTCGCAATACGGATAACCGGCTTCAATGGCGAAACTACGGCTTCGTCTGAAACCTCCCTCGGAGGTATCATCACCGTACCCATCTCCACCCCACGGGCAGTCTCCACAATCACGTGCATCCCTGTCTCTAATTTCAGCTTGTCCGGCTCAAAATAATAAATCTTGCCGGCACTCCGGAAACGGACTCCAACCACTTTTGTCATTTTAATTCTCCTTTATTGTCAATAGAAGCAGCTCTATCACCAGATCAAAATTTACGTTTGCATTCAACCGCACCTGCGCTTTGTGCAATGCGTTCAATATCGCCTCGATCCCATTGTAGGAACTCTGCTCCGCCTGCTTTTTTATCGCATAGACTTCATCCTTAAAAACGAGTTTATTGACGTCTTTCGTCGCTTTAAAGTATAGCACGTCGCGATACCATATCATCATCAAATCAAAGTAATCATTGATTTCCAGCTTATAGCTGCTAATCTGCTTTACCGCTTCCGCCATCTCATATAATTCAATGTCATCCAAACGCTTGATGAGCTGCAGCGCCGCCGCCTTTAGCTCATGAAACTCCTCAGAGGACGCTAATTGAATCGCCTTTCCCACATTCCCCTGCGCAAAGGCGGCGCAGACGTCCGCCTGGTAATCCGGTATCTGGTAGCGGCTCATCAGATAGTTCTTGATCCGCTCATCCGGCACCGCTTTTATATGCAAGGTCACGCACCGGGACAAAATCGTAGGCAAAAACAAATCCGCATTGGTCGTCAGCAGAAGAATGACGGCGTATGACGGCGGCTCCTCGATGGTCTTTAGCAGGGCGTTCTGCGCCTGCACATTCATCTTCTCCGCCTCGTCAATGATATAAACTTTGTATTTGCTGCTGTAAGGCTTAATGGCAATGTCATTGTTCAGCTGAGTCCTGATATCGTCCACCGATATGGTGTTTGGCTTTTCATGCTGCACATACACGATATCCGGCTGGTTTCGGTTCTGCGCCTGCCTGCAGGAATGGCATTCCATGCAAGGCTCTGTTTTTCCCTTTTCACACTGCAGCGTGGCGGCAAAAGCCTCCGCCAGCATCATTTTGCCGGACTTGTCCGGTCCGTTGATGATGTACGCGTGTGATACTTTATCCATGGCAATCGCATTCTGCAAATGCTCTATGATTTGCTCATGCCCCAGAATGTCTTTAAATCCTGCCATACCAATCCCATCCTATCATGTAAAAATATCTAAGAGCAATCCTCTGATTTCACCGATTTTGTTCAATATCGTAATATGGTCTTTCTCATCTTTTACCAGTTCCTGCGCCAATTCATCTAAATTGGCGTCGATTAGTTTAATCAACCCGTAAACCCTGTGGCGTCCCCGCCTGTCTAAAAAGTTCTCCCTGGAAAACTTATGGGAACGGAATACCACTTCATTCATAAATTCCCGGATCAGCTCCCGGTATTTGCGCAAGTCCCGGATATCCATATGCCTGGCAATCCGTTCTCCCTGGGCTGTGATGTCCGAAAGCAGGCTATCTACCTTCGCCTGTAACTGTGAATCTGTGATGGCGCTGGCTAAAGTAAATTTAAACGTACCGTCGCCTTTTTCTACCTGCGCAGTGTCCGGCACCTGGGTTACTTCTGATATGTTATTTACTTTGATATCCAAGTCCCTCACCCTCTTTCTGATTATGAATCCGGCTTTGCTTATCCGTTATCCACAGACAGCCTCTTTTCCTCTAGGATTTTCCACATTCCACCTGTTGTATATAGCGGATAACCTCTTTTTCTGTCTGCTCCAAGGAACTATTGAAAAAGCGTTTCGTAATCTCCGCCTCTTGTAATTTTTCCTCTGAAAAATCAGATGCGTCCGCCAAAAAACGCCGGCAAAGCTCCTCATATCTTGGAATCGTCTGTTCCCTCTCCCGCTTTAGCGCCCTCTCAAGGCGTTCCCCGTCGTCTACCTCAATATATATCGGTACAACGCTCTCTTTTCCGTAGTATTCCCGTATTTTCAGAAAGGATTCGAGGGTTCCAATCATCAGATAGTTCGCTCTCTCTAAGTCTATCTGCCCATCATCCACCGTAAAATATTTCCAGATACCGTGTATGGTATGATAGGCGCGCAGCTCAATGATTTTTCCCTGACGCTCTAATTCCGCCGCCTGTTCTTCCTTGCAGAAATGGTACTCCACGCCCTCTCTCTCCCTCTCCCGCATTGGCCTTGTGGTATAGGGGACAATGGTCTTGAGTGAAAGTTCTTTCTGATTTAATAACCGCCGGAACAAAGAGTCTTTTCCGGAGGAGCTCTTGCCTATGATACAATATAGTTTTCCCATTTTCTTCTTAATTTTCCATGTATTTTTTCCTTACTGGCCCTAACGCTTACCAGTATAAGGTAGTATTTAAAAAGATACAACGTTTATCCTGCCGGAACATAAATCCCCGTTCCCTTCCACAGAAAGCCGCAGCCTGCGGCATTCTTCCACATTCCGAAGGAAGGATTCTGTGATGACTTCTCCCGGCACAATCATTGGTATCCCTGGGGGATACAGATAAATATAGTCCCCACAAAGTTTTCCCACCGCCTCGGAAAGAGGAACGCTTTGCACCGGCATCTCCCACGCCTCGCTAAGCTCCATGCCTTTGGGATTCTCCCCATACATCCCCGCCAGGGAAGCCTTTAAACACGGCTCCTGTGAAAATGATTTTTCGTCTATCTCCTTCAAGGCTGCGGCAAGCCGCTCAAATCCCTCTTCCCTATCCATCACACTCGTCATCCCCAGAACATAATCCAGGGAAACCATCTCCATCTGCAGATGGTATTCCTGCAGTAATTTCTCATACAACTGCTTCCCCGTCAAACCGGAAGTCCCTGTAAAAATCACGATTTTGGAATCATCCCACGCATAAGCCTCGCTCTGCGGCAAATCCGTTCTGACCATCACATGGAGGCGTTTTAGCCCTCTGGTATGTTGATAAAAGGAGTCGAGCTTTTTTCTAAATTCCAAAAACAGCCGCGCCCCTTCCTCCCGAATCAGGCGGATGCAGGAATCCATCCCCGCCATCAAAACATAGGATGGGGAGCTCGTCTCATAAATGCCTAAGTACTTTTTCACCTGTTCCCCGGAAATCCGGTCCGTACAAAGATGGAGCAGCGCCGTCTGGGTAAATGCCGGCATCGTCTTATGGAGACTCATAATCACGGCGTCCGCCCCCTGCCGCACTGCATTTTCCGGAAAGCCTCCGCCAAACCCAAAATGCGCCCCATGGGCTTCATCCACAATCAGAGGGACGCCGCAGGCATGGGCTGCCCTCGCAATTCCTTCTATATCCGAAACAATTCCCTCATATGTAGGGGAAGTAATGATTACAGCCGCGATATCGCCGTGGCTGAGAAGGGCTTGTTCCACCTGCTCCGGCGTAATCTGCCCCTGAATGCTTCCGGCTGTGACGGAGGGGTAAAGATACTCTGCGCGCAGCTCCCGGAGAAAAAGCGCATGGTACACCGCCTTATGGCAATTCCGCGCCACCAGGACTCTCTGACCTTTTTTCACTGCGGCGGAAACCGCCGCCAAAATGCCGCAGGTGCTGCCGTTGACCAGATAAAAACAGTCTCTGGAACCATAAAGTTCCGCCCCCCTCTTCTGCGCCTGCGCCAGAATGCCGGAGGCATGGTGCAGATTGTCAAATCCTTCAATTTCAGTAATGTCAATCGTGTAGGGATTCGGAAAATCAAAAGACTGCCGCTTGTGTCCCGGCATATGAAATGGGTACATATCTGTATCTTTATAAGCATCCAGCGCTTTTTCTAACTGATTCATTTAAAGCCTTACTCCTGTGATGGACTGCACCTTTCGTCCGTTTTATTTGCGGCATATTTTATAATTCAACTATAGTCCGTTCCAAAAGCCTTGTCAAGTCTGCCCGCTCCCCCGCCTGTTATCGGTATCTCCTTCTTCTGGCGCTTCTCTTTTTGATTGCCTTAAACTGCGCCCGCCTGCTCCGCTTTACTTCCATATTGTGTTTTATGATATAAAAATTATCCCAAAACTTTTTCAAGAAATATCCGGCCGCAATCAAGGCGGCAATCCCCCCGCCGACCATCACTGCTTTAAAAGGCGTCTTCAGAACATTAGAGCCGCTTTCCGCCGTCTGTTCCATAGCCTCCGCCACCTCTTCCGGCTCTACCTGGTTATCAAACACATACCCCTGTATCTGTACGCCTGTGGCGACAATCTGCGCTTTTCCGACCACCCGGTCCGCATAAGAATAGACAATAGTTCCAACTGCCTCGCCGCTCTCCTCCTCATAGGTAATTTCGGAAGCGGCGTCTTTAAATTCCGCTGTTTTAGGAAGAACGATGCACGCTGTCTTATCAATATCGACAAACGGCTCATTCTTGCGGAAAGAACCTGATTCCTTCTCTTCCTCCGAATCATAGGACGTCTCATTTTCTTTCACATTTAAAATCTGGAAATTGTCAAAACAATACTCCAATAGCTGAATGGTGTCTGACCACTGGTTTGGAGACTGCGTGTTCATCACCACGCAGACCAGCGTCAGCCCGTCTTTTTCTCCGAACGTCACTAACGTGCTGTTCGCGGCGTCCGTATAACCGGTTTTCCCGCCCGTGCAGTAATCGCGGACATATTTCGTCTCCCGCCTGGGGTATAAAATTTCGTTGTGGTTCTGCAGTATCGTGGGTACGTCATGCTTGTTGGTGGGCGGAATTGTGTAACGGGCTGTTCCTATGATAATGCGGAACGTCTCATTTTCATAGGCCGCCTGGGAAATCAGCGCCATATCATAGGCACAGGTATAATGATCCTCTTCATGCAGACCATGGGGATTGACAAAATGCGTATTTTTACACCCGATTTCCTCTGCCTTCTGATTCATCATCTGAACAAAGTTTTCCATCGTCCCGCCTATATGCTCCGCCACTGCGTAGGCGCATTCATTCGCCGACTCTAACATCACCGCATACAGGCACTGCTCCATGGTCATTTGCTCCCCATAATCCCTTGCTATGCCGGAACCCATGGTATTGTCAATCGATTCGTCGGAAAAAGTAACGATTTCACTTAAATCCGACTGTTCTAACGCCACCAGCGTCGTCATAATCTTTGTAATGCTGGCGGGATAATGTTTCTCTAAACTTTCTTTTTCATAGAGGATCGTCCCTGTGGACAGTTCCATGACAATGGCGTTCGGAGAAACGCTCTCTGTTCCCTCCGGCCAGTACTGGGCGGCAAGAACCGTAGTTCCCCTCCCCTGCATGATTAAAATTACAGCCGCCGCCAGGCAGCACACTTTCCTCATTCCAGTTTTCCAATCTATTTTTTTCCACATTTTGATTACTCCCATTTCTATTATTATCAGTATAAATGCTTAAAAAAATACACGCAACCTCTTTTCCAAAAAAAAATAGTACTACTTTTTTCCGTTCTTTTATTGTAAAATAATAGCGGTTTGATACCAATCATTACGAAATCAGAAAGAAAGGCGAGATTACTACCTATGAGATTAAGAAATATCCCCGGCGCGGACGACGCCATTTTAAATAGCGCATACTGTATCCAGAATCCCAAAGAACAAAAGGGAAACTGGCAGTCTGTTTTTCCCTCCGCACAGCCCCTCCATATTGAAATCGGCATGGGAAAAGGACAATTCCTGATGCGCATGGCGGCGGCTCATCCCGACGTCAATTATCTTGGGATTGAGCGCTATTCAAGCGTCCTCCTCCGCGCCCTGCAAAAAATGGAGCTTGTCCCGCTTGCTAACCTGCGATTCATCTGCATGGATGCTGCAGAACTTACGGAGGTCTTTGAAGCAGGCGAAGTTTCCCGCATTTATTTAAACTTTTCAGACCCATGGCCAAAAGACCGCCATGCCAGACGCCGTTTGACCTCCAGACAGTTTTTAGAACGTTACAATCAGATTCTGTCAAAAGAGGGACGCTTGGAATTTAAAACGGATAATCAGGATTTATTCACATTTTCTCTCGCGGAACTTTCGGAAGCAGGATGGCGCTTAGACGCCTGCACCAGGGATCTGCATCATGATGAAGTATTGAGCGTGGGAAATATTATGACAGAATATGAAGAAAAGTTCTCTTCTAAAGGAAATGCTATTTGCAAATTGACTGCATCCAGATAACTGCTTTTGGGGAAAATAAAAAAGCACCAACCCCACAGTTCTAATGCTGCAAAATCAGTACTTTCAATGCGCCACCAGGGGTTCGAACCCTGGACACCCTGATTAAGAGTCAGGTGCTCTGCCAGCTGAGCTAGTGGCGCGTTTCTTTTGTAACAAAAGGTATTATATAATACTTTTTTAAGAAAAGCAATATATTTTTTTAAGAAAATATTCAAAATTTTTGAAACAGTTCAGCCATCAATGTCATTAAGTTAGCACCAGCAACATAAGGCATACTGTAGAAAATACAGCAAAAGCCGGA
>CANQUZ010000010.1 GCA_947627165.1 uncultured Roseburia sp. | reverse complement strand
TGCTCATAAGCAGTCTCGTATGCTCATTCATGCAAGCATGATTCGCCTACGAGACTGCTTATGGCTGAACTGTTACAGCGGAATTTTTAAAAATGGTGATTACTGTTGACGGATATCTGCCAGTCCTGTTTTTAACATGGAATCGGAGAACTCATAGGCGGCTCCATCGTCGCTGAGATTGAGGTACGCATTCTCCAGGTCGCCCTCATTCACGATCCATGCCATGTTCACCTGAACACTTTCGCCGGGCTTTAAAGAAGAAATATAGTTCCCTCCATCTCCGTAATCTTCTGATACACTGCTGTAAGTCATTTCCGCTGTACGCGCAATTCCATCCCAGGCGATGCGGTCATACCCATCGCCGGACTGCTCCTGCGGATCATAAATCTGATACCTTCCATCTTCGTGCGTCATCAGCGTTAACGTGCCCAGGTAAAGCATATGATTGATTTCTTCATCGGAATGATTCGTATACGTCACAGTGACATAGAGCAGCTTTTGTTTTACGTCTTCTGTTTTTACGACCTCATCTAAGGAATTGACGCCGTCACCGGACTTAATATAAGACAGGGTATTCGTTACCAGTCTGCCGTCCGCCCCAATGGCGTCCGCCCATTCCTCCGGTATCTGATTCTGTCCAAGCAGCTGCAGATCATCCGCCGTCTGAACGGAATCAACGCAGACGGAAATCTGATCTGTCATGATATATTGGCCGCTGCTGTCCTCTCCGGATGCTGACAGATCAAACGTTTCACCAATCTGATGTACCGGTAATCTGCTGTCTGCAGTGTCCACAGTGGTTTCCAAGCCTTCTTCTGACAGTATCTCCGGAGATATTTCTCTGCTCCAGGTGTTCATGCCGGCCGTTTCCACCATTGTGCTGTTTTCCGTTAGTACAAGATTTTCAGCTACTTTTACAGCATCCTCTTTTTTTACATCATCGCCAACATAGATAATAACTACGCGATACTCTTCCGGGCAGAGCAGATAAATCCTCTGATTAAAGGAACCGTCCTCTGCAAGATCGTGATATCTAAGGTATACCCCCTCATAATTGCCGAACGTTTTTTCCTCGCACTCAACGACATTCTCATCCTGCATGACTTTATCCCGATCATCCCTATCTAAGAGGGCTGTGTTAAAGCTGAAACCTCCTGTACGACTGTGCTCCGGATATTCCAAATGCAATTCGTCAACCCACTCCATGCCCGCTGGAATATATCCTGCCGTGATGTCAATGTCATGGATTTTTTCGGGAATAACCATATTTCCTGTGTTGTCATCAGACTTAATTCCTACCGCAACACGGAAGTTTCCCTGTTTTTCCAGATACATATGGTACATTTTCATGCCGGCATAGCTTACTGTCGATGTGGCTAATACACAGATAGCCGCGGCTGCCGCCACTCTGGCGCTTGTCCATTTTTTTGTTCTTCTTGTCTGAATGTGAATTACCTTTGTGTTGTGAAGCTGTTTTTCTACTTCGCTCTGGATCATCTTATGGATAAATTCCGGCGTTGGCGGAATCTCTTTTTTCATATCTTCTAACCTCATATTGTCCTCCATTCTGAAATGTCTGTGAGACAGGGCGCATCTGTTATTAAAACCACTGTGGTGCTTCGGTGCAAATGCCTATGTGAAAAATAAAGCGTCAAATTTATTTTCACACGATTGCTTCTCTCTGCTGCAGCTCACACTTCAGTTTCCCCCGTGCCCTGGCAAGTCTTTTTTGAACTGCTCCTTCGGTTATCTCAAGAATCTGCGCAATTTCCTTGATGCTGAAATCCTCAATATAGTACAAAATGACTGGCAATCGTAATTCCTGTTTCAACGAGGTTACGGCGCGATACAAGTCGCTATAGTCGTCTTTTTCATCTGCTGCTAGCTCAGTCATTTCCCCAATATCTTCCAACGAAATCAATTTACTCGATTTCCTTAAGAGGGTATAGCATTCATTGATTAAGATCCGAATCAGCCATGTTTTTGCAAACCGTTCATTTTTTAATGTGTCAATCTTTGAAAATGCCTTGACAATCGTTTCCTGAATGGCATCCGCACAATCCTGATCATTCTGTAAAATTGTTTTTGCGGTGGAATATAATTGTCTCTCGGAAGCGAGAATTAATGTCCCCAATCTCTCTTTTGTCATTTTAACATCACCTCTTTTTCAGCCGGCCGGCAATTTTTGTTTACATAGATTAGACGCAGAAATTTGCAAAATATCCCAAAAAGCTTCTTTTTTTTTGAGTTGTTTCGTATTAACAGATCTTATTTTATAGAGATAAGGCAAAATTGCCAAGAAATATCTGGAGAAACGTCTGTGCTCCAATCCGCTTACAGTGCCAAGGGCAACCGAAAACGGCGCGCAATCTTCCGGTTTTGCAGCACTTTGGAACCCTCAGGAAATGCTTGTTTCTGCCGTGTTCGCAGCAATCGTGGAAAACTCCCGTGATATATTCTTGATATAATTGGAAAATATGATATAATAAATACATGATATATAAATAAATGGCAAAGGGGTTGGGCAGTATGAGAATTAAAATTACAGGACGAAACATTGATTTAACAGATGGACTGAAAGCAGCAGTAGAAGACAAGTTAAAAAAACTTGAAAAGTATTTTACGCCTGACACGGATGTTTATGTGACTCTCAGTGTAGAAAAGGAACGGCAGAAGGTAGAAGTTACGATTCCAATGAAGGGAAATTATATCCGCTCCGAGCAAGTAAGCAGCGATATGTATGTTTCCATTGATCTGGTAGAGGAAGTCATCGAGCGCCAGCTGAAAAAATATCGGACGAAGTTGGTTACCAAACATCAGAATGCGTCTTCTGTATTTAAGCAGGAGTTTTTGGACGAGATTTCTGACGAAGACGAGGAGATTAAGATTATCCGCAGTAAAAAGTTTGATATGAAGCCGATGTACCCGGAAGATGCCTGTGTGCAGATGGAGCTGTTGGGGCATGATTTCTTCGTATTTATCAATGCGGAAACGGAAGAGGTAAATGTCGTTTACAAGAGGAAAGAAAATACCTATGGTTTGATTGAGCCAGAATATTAAAAATTGAGCGGGTTTTCGCACAGTGAAAATGCTCTCTTTTCAGCGGACAAGCAGAAAGGAGGGCATTTTATCATGATAGGCTGCCTTATGTTGGGAAACCAATGTAAAACGATAGTATCGCAAATTCGGGCAGCTTTCGGCAAGTGGGGCGTGTTGCTTTTTTTGCGTGGGGCGGCTTTCATGGGTGATAAGAGGCGGTGTGCGATGATACATTTTTGCAAAAAAATCAGATAGATTCTTTGACGGATGTGGAGAAGCCGCATTTTTGGGACGGAAATGGGTTTAAGGGCCAAACAATGAGAGGAAATGAGGAGGGCACGTTGGAAGAGAGAAAACATAAGTTCAATAAGGCAAAAGAGGAAGGGCAGAAGAAGCAGGGCAAGGAAAGGATGGAGGCGGAACGCCGCAAAGGCGGGGCTGCGGACAAAAAGGAAAATCCATCCGGCGATGTCTGCCCTTATGCAAAGAAGTGCGGTGGCTGTGGCTATCAGGGGGTTCCCTATGAAAAGCAGCTAAAGGAAAAACAGGACATTGTCAAAAAAAATATAGGCGGTTTTTGTAAGATTCGGCCTATTGTTGGGATGGAGCATCCGTATCATTACCGAAATAAAGTACATTCTGTGTTTGATATTGTCAAAACTCCCCCAGGACGAGGTGGACGGGGCAGACGCCTGCCTGCGCAAGGGACGATTATTTCCGGCGTCTATAAGGCGGGGACGCATGAAGTGGTCAATATTGATTCCTGCCAAATCGAAGACGAGTTATCGAGTGCCATTATCCGGGATATTCGCGGACTGCTTCGATCTTTTAAGATTAAAACCTATGACGAAGACACAGGGTACGGACTGCTTCGCCATGTATTGGTGCGCCGGGGGTTCCGTTCCGGGGAGGTTATGGTCGTGTTAGTGCTTGGCTCTCCGATTTTGCCGTCCAAGAATAATTTTGTAAAAGCGCTGCGGAAACTGCACCCGGAAATAACAACGGTGATTGTCAATGTCAATGATAAAAAGACGAGCATGATCTTAGGGGAAAAAGAAACGGTTATCTATGGGAAAGGATATATTGAGGATACCCTATGCGGGTGTATCTTTCGGATTTCGCCGA
The DNA here is from genome assembly GCA_947627165.1 of uncultured Roseburia sp. Classification (GTDB taxonomy): domain Bacteria; phylum Bacillota; class Clostridia; order Lachnospirales; family Lachnospiraceae; genus Roseburia. The sequence continues at coordinate 20,898 of CANQUZ010000010.1, read as the reverse complement.
AGTCTTTTTATCAGGTGAATCCCGTTCAGACGGAAACGCTGTATGAAAAGGCGATGGAATATGCAGGGCTTACCGGAAAGGAGCTGGTGGTAGACGCCTATTGCGGAATTGGAACGATTGGGTTGATTGCAGCTTCACGGGCGAGGGCGGTCATCAGCGTGGAGAGCAATCAGGATGCGGTGCGGGACGCTATTGCCAATGCAAAACGCAATCAGATAAAAAATGTGCGTTTTTACAATGCCGACGCCGGAAAATTTATGACAGAGATGGCGGAGGATCAAAATCGGGAAACGGTGGATGTGGTATTTATGGATCCGCCAAGGGCCGGGAGCGATGAGGCGTTTTTGGCTTCCGTGGTGAAACTCAAACCAAAGAGAGTGGTGTATATTTCCTGTAATCCGGAGACGCTGGCAAGAGACTTGAAGTTTCTGACGCGGCATGGGTACCGGGCGGTGGAGTGTACGCCGGTAGATATGTTCCCGTGGACAGGGCACGTGGAGACGGTTGTGTTGATATCACGGGTACAGAAATAAGGGTACGAAAAAGCGTTGAAATAAAGGGATTTTTTAAAATGAGGTTCATTTTTCAATATGTTGAGTATGCTGAAATCCTTGTAAAATCAACGCTTTGGGAACATATCGAGAGGCGTAGTTGAGTTGACAGAATGACTTTAAGGGGAGGTTGTGTAGACAGGATTATTATGGTATACAGGATTGATATGGTAAGTTGGTATATCGCATCTGTATGGCAATTTTTTATATCAATGCTATAAAGACTTTTGATACAGTTACTGTGTACAAAAGTCTTTATAAAATTTTGTCCAGAATTGATGTAAATTTATTGCAATCAAACTGTTGCTGTTTCGATCCATTTAATCAAGTGCCCATATTGTATATGGAAACCAATCAAAAGTTTGGAAGCTATTTGTATAAAATTCAAAAGGACGAACGAATATTCAATCATATTTATTTAACTTGAGTATCTATTTCGGAAAACGTAATGAATTAGAAAGGATAAAATATGGAAGAGTATACACAAAATTTGACTTGCACAGATGAAGAAAAGGTGTTTATTTATTGCAAAAATATAGTCAAAGCTGTCGAAAAGACGCATGAGATTGCCACACGCTCTAGGATTTTATCCCAAAAGGCACGCGAAGCCATCCGAACAGGGGATAAACAAACTATGTGGATAACATTACAAGAGCACCTATATAAATATCAAAGAATTTTTACTATGGCTAATGGGGTACAACTTGTACGGGTAAATGCAGATTATTATGAGAGTGTAACAAAAGAGGATATAGCAAAGCAGTTGAATATTGTGATAGGCATTATATATTTGAATGAAGCAAAACATTGCAGTGCTAAAGAAACGATAAAGGTATGTTTTAAGAAATTATTAAGGCAATCCGGCGCATTTAGCGATCGTGAAATTGAATTGTTATTTTTATGAGAGAAATCCTATTTGGTTTGAAAAAGACATTGCAACAATTATGGAGACATGATCCGGCATTAATATATTCGCTGTACATAGTTTGTAGTTGATTTAATGGGTAGTAAACGGGGCGTGGTATTGAAAGATAGAAACATAGCAATTTCCGGCGGGAAAGTCCGTGGGGGGTGGTAGAACCGTTGAATCTGGCCGTGTATCTAGCATCATTGAATAATTAATAGAATCATAGTAAAATCAAGGCTTCCGAGTGTATGCTTGGAAGTCTTTTTGTATGAAAAAGCACTTTAGAGGGGAAAAGCAAAAACGAAATAAAAACATGAAATGAGTTTGTGAGAAAGAAGAGGGAAATGCTATAAATATCACTTCTGAAAAATGTGGAGATGATCGGATGCCGAACTTTATTCTGAGGTTGGAGAAGATTGCATGAAAAGTTGAAGAAATCTTTGAGAAATTGCATATATTTGTTTTGTTATTGGAGGATTTATGGTATAATTTAATGCATTAGACGATTGGACATTGAAGCGAATGCCGGATTGTATCTAGTTGAAAAATATGTAACAGTTCAGCCCACGCCATTCGCAATCCCGCACTACGGGCTTCAAAATTGCTCATGAACGGGCGTTCTGCTCATAAGCAGTCTCGTATGCTCATTCATGCAAGCATGATTCGCCTACGAGACTGCTTATGGCTGAGCTGTTACAAAAATATAAATAAAAGAAAATGATTTAGTCCATTCATACTAAGAGAACGGAAAGCATTTATATTTACACAAGTAATAGAGGAGAAGAAACGTGGACGTTTGCTATAACAAATTATTTAAACTACTGATTGATAAAGGAATGAAGAAAACAGAGTTTCGCAAGCTGATTGGTATTAGTGAAGGAACTCTGGCAAAGCTGTCACATAATGAAAATGTATCAATGGATGTCATTGTGAAAATTTGCAGAAACTTGAATTGTACTGTTGATGAAATATTGGATGTTTTGCCGAGCCCGGTTAACGGGACGGATGAAGGTAAAAAATCATAATGGAAAGGTGTAACTACGCATGAAACGTAAAGAGTATAGTGCCGGGGCAGTAAAGCATTCTTTCTGGTTTATGGAATTTCGTAAGGAGGTAAAGCTGCTTGCCGAAGGGAAGAGCTTTGAAGATATCAGAAAATTGTGTGAGACAGAAAATATATTTGCCTCTGCCACACCGGAAAGGGCAATACAGACTTATAATACTGTTACTGCGAGAATAAAATCGTTGGGAGACAGTTTTTACCAGATATTTTTGGATGGAGACATTGCGACACAGAAATTATTTGCATTATCAGCAATGATGGTATATGACACATTGTTTTTTGATTTTGTCTATGAAGTAATTAGGGAAAAAATGATAATCGGAAGTAATGAGTATACGCAAAGTGATTTGAATATCTTTTTTAAGGACAAGCAATTACAATCTGAAAAAATGGCTGGATGGACCGAAGCAACATTAAGAAGATTATCAAGAAACTATAAGACATATCTTTTTGAGGCGGGGCTTACAGATAAGGGAAAGGACACACGAAAAATTTACAAACCAATACTAGAGCCGGATATGGAAAGATGGCTGATTGAGCATGACATGAAGCAGATTGTAAAAGCGCTTTCGGGGGTAAGATGATGGCAAGTATAGATGAACGCTTAGACCAGATGGAAACATTGATAAAAAAACCAACGTTCCGTCAGACGAAAGGGAAAGCAAATGAGGTTAATTATTGGGTGTTTGATTATGCGCCTAAAGATGAGATAACAGTCAGGGAAAGAATCTCATATCTGAAAAATAAGAACCTTAAAGGAACAGACGGATTTGGGCTTGTGATTTATGATTTGTACGACTTGATTATTGAGCACTTGCAGAAAAAGAACTTCATGGAAAAGTGTTATGCTCAGGAAGAAAGGCGCGGCATAAAAAAGGTTCAGGATGCGATACAGCATACACTAAAAATTACGGACAAAGAGAATTTGATCGTACAGCATATTGCGGAGAACACGCCAGAGAATGCAGTCGTATTTTTGACCGGAGTAGGGAAATGCTTTCCGCTTCTTCAGGCACCGGAAATATTTAATAAAATCCTCTATAATATGCCTCATTCATTTGCGAACATACCGATGGTCTTGTTTTACCCGGGAACTTATACGGAACAGGAGCTAATTATATTTAATGAATATCCTGAGGATAACTATTACAGAGCGTTTCGCTTGGTACGATAGGAGGACATTGCTATGCTGATTAGAGAAATGTTTGAAAAAGAAATTGACCGTGATATCCAGGGGGTTATCATCGTAGGTCAAAGCGAAGAAGAGAATGTGGCACAGGAGTTGGATGAATATGTGGTAACGAAGGAACTGCAAAAGCATTTTGCGGATTTCTTCTCTGCTTATAAAAAAGGTATTGTAGGAAATACACCAAAGATGGGCGTATGGATTTCCGGTTTCTTTGGAAGCGGTAAATCGCACTTCTTAAAAATATTATCATACTTACTTGCAAATAAAGCAGTGGGTGACAAAAAAGCCATAGACTATTTTGCCCATGATAAAAAAATCGTGGATGAAATGGTGATTGCAGATATGAATTTGGCCGCTGACACGAGTACGGATGTTGTATTGTTCAATATCGACTCAAAAAGCGATTCCAATAGTAAACAGAATAAAGATGCTATCGTTTATGTGTTCCTGAAAGTGTTTAATGAGATGCAGGGATTTTGCGGGGTTATGCCTTTCCTTGCAGATTTGGAAAGAAGGCTTGCAGAGGAAGAGCGCTTTGAAGAATTTAAACAAAAATTTGATGAAGTATATGGGGATACATGGGAAAATTCACGTCAGGATTTTGATTTCATTCAGGATGATGTCGTAGATGTCTTAGTCGCTATGGATTTCATGAGTGAAGCGGCAGCACGTAACTGGTGTGAAAAGGCAGCTGAACCATATCAGATTAGCATTGAAGAGTTTGCAAAACGTGTTAAAGCATATATTGAGCGTAAAGGAAACAACCATCATGTAGTATTCTTGGTGGATGAGATTGGTCAGTATATCGGAGAAGATTCTAAGCTCATGCTGAACTTACAGACTGTAGTAGAGGAACTTGGCAAGGAATGCATGGGGAAAGCTTGGGTTATTGTAACCAGTCAGCAAGATATTGATTCCGTTACAAAGGTTAAGGGCAATGACTTCTCCAAAATTCAAGGACGTTTTGATACCAGATTATCCTTATCATCTGCAAATGTTGACGAGGTTATCAAGAAAAGAATTTTGGAAAAAAATGATACATCTGCACAAGCCTTACGTTTGCTATACGGACAGAAAACCACCATTATTAAAAATCTCATCACATTCAATGATGGCGTAGAGAAAAAGCTGTATGCAGACGAAAATGATTTTGCGCTGGTATACCCATTTATTCCATACCAGTTTAACTTGCTTGCAAGCGTTTTAACATCCATCCGTACACATGGGGCATCCGGTAAGCACTTATCAGAGGGTGAACGTTCTATGCTTGCAATGTTTAAGGAAGCTGCTGTGGATTATAAGGATTGTGAAATGGGGGCAATCATTCCATTCCACGCTTTTTATGATGCGTTAGAAAACTTCTTAGACCATAGCCACAGGGGAGTGATTATCCGTGCCTATGATAATGATGTGATTAACCCGGAACATAAGGACAAGGTATTTGCCATAGATGTATTGAAAGTGTTATTTATGATTAAATACGTGGATAAGGTAGTAGTGGCAAATGCGGATAATATCACTAGCCTTATGGCGTATGATGTGGATAATGACCGCATTGTATTAAAGGAAAAGGTGGAAGCTGCATTAAAAGTACTGATGCGCCAAAATCTTGTGCAGAAAAATGGAGATATTTATGTGTTCCTTACCGATGAGGAGCAGGAAATCAATAGAGAAATTGAAAGCCAGGGCGTAGAAATGGCAGAGGTCATCAATAAAGTATCTGAAATGATTTTTGAGGATATCTTTACGGACAAGAAATATAAATATCCGGCATTTAACGGCAGATACTCTTTCAACTTCAATCAGATTGTGGATGACAGACCATATAAATCTACGCAGAGCTATGACATTGGCGTGCGCATCCTTACGCCGGCATCTGATTATAGTACAGATGAAACAACATTAAGAATGATTTCCGGGCAAGGCAGAGAGGTATTAGTAGTATTGCCGGACGATAGGGCGTTTATGGATGAAATCCAGAGATATTTAAAGATTGAGAAGTTCTTACGTCTCAATACTTCATCCGCATTGTCAAAGTATGAGAGTATCAAGGAAGCTAAGAGACTGGAAATGCGTGAACGCAACAGCAATGCGAAGTTGTTTTTAACTGAAACACTGAAAGCTGCTGTCATCTATGTAAATGGGGACAGGGCGCAGATTAACGCGAAAGAGGTATCCGCAAGAATAAGTGAGGCTCTGGGAAGGCTTGTGAAGACGGTATACCATAAGCTGGATTACATTGATTATGCTGCCAGTGAGGATGATATTAGAAAGATGCTGTTATCAAGTAATCAGCTGACTCTTAGCCTGGAGGGTGGAACAGAGCCTAACGTCCATGCGTTGGATGATGTGTTACAGTACATTTCCGGTAACAGCCGTATGCACATAAAGACTTCCATGAAGACGGTAAAAGACCGTTTCATGAAAGCGCCTTATGGGTTTGTGGAGGATGATGTGCAGTGGATCGTAGCAAAATTGTATAAGCGTGGCAATTTATCATTCTCTGTAAACGGTGCAAGTGTATCACAAATGAATAAGAGTGCGGAAGAAATCATTAACTTTATTACAAAGAAAGCTTTTGTGGAAAAGTTGATGATGGAAGAACGGGTACGTGTTGCGGATAAGGATAAAAAGGTTGTCCGTGATGTTTTAAAGGAGCTATTCCACACAAGCAGTCCATCGGATGATGAGGATGTGGTAATGAATTACTTTATGACTTTTGACAATAAACTCATTACGGAGCTTAGCGTGCTGAAAAAGGATTATGAGCATATTGCATACCCGGGGCGGAAAGTGATTGAGTCAGGCATTAAGGTACTGTCTGATATTGTACAGATACAAGCGCCGTTAGAGTTCTATCAGGCTGTATCAAAGAAGCAGGATGATTTGCTTGATTTTGCAGAGGACTATGAGCCTGTTAAAGCATTCTTTGCCGGGGAGCAGAAAACCATTTTTGATAAGGCGATATTATTCCTGAGTAAATATGATGATAGCAAAACCTACATTGTAGATGCAAAGCTGGAAAGCGTGGTTGACGCTATTAGAACGATTGTACGAAAAGACAAGCCGTTTGCCGATATCCCTAAGCTTCCGGAGTTGTTAAAAGAGTTCAGTGATGTATATATGAATATTTTGGATGAACAGCTTGCGCCGGTAATGGATTCTATAAAAGAATCACAAAAAAGAGTATTTGAGGTTTTGAATACAAAGGAATATAAAGAGCAGAAAAATCACGATTACTTTATAATGTTTGGAGAGATTGAGAAAGCGGCGGAGGCTTGTACCAATGTATCCGTGCTTAGAAGTTATGCTGACAGAGCAGAGGCATTAAAAATCCGTCTTTTGAATGAAATGGATGGGATGGACAGAGATATTGCTATGCATAAGGCAGAGGAAATGAGAAAAGCGCTGGAGGCACAGGCAGCGCAGACTGGCACTGTTGATAAAGAGCAGATTGAGGTTGAGGTCAGGAAAGAAGTTAAGGTAAAGAAGACCAAGAATGTACCGGTAAAATCTATAACGAAAACGGCATCATGGCGTATCGAAAGCAAAGAAGATGTAGACCGTTATATAGAAGAATTGCGTACCAGACTTATGAATGAGCTGGAAACGGATACGATTGTAAACATTGAATTTTAAGGAGTGTTGGGATGGATAAGACGGCCATAAAGAATTTTTCTATCTGGGCAAGAAATAAACTGATTGCAGATATTACATATAAAGCAGGTCTGCTTGGCGTGACGGAGGAGGGCATCAAAGATGCCTTGCCACAGTCTGCACAAGATGCAGAATTTTATGATATAGGAGCAAAAGAACCCTATGCTATTCATGGCGAGGAAATCAAACAGCGCAAGGAACTTGTGGCTGCGATTAAGAGAAAAGCGTCACAGCTTGATTATAAGGATGCATATAGAAATCTAGTTGAGGAAGTGGCGTATACTTGGTTCAACCGCCTTATTGCAATCCGTTTTATGGAAATCAATGATTATATGCCAGCCCATATCAGAGTGCTTTCCTCCGACAGTAAGAATAAATTAGAGCCGGATTTAGTAACAACACCATTTGATGCGGAACTTGAATTTACACAGGCTGAAACAGAAAAGATTATGCAGATGAAAAATGATAATCAGGTGGATGCCCTTTTCCGTTTCCTTTTCATCAAACAGTGCAATGCCCTTAATGCGTATTTACCAAAGCTCTTTGAAAAGACTTCGGACTATACAGAGCTTCTTTTAAACATCTCTGTTACGGATCAGGATGGTATTGTGTATCATTTGACACACGATATTAACGAAGACGATTTCAATATCAGCAATATTGGAGAAGATGGCAAGCCTACCGGCCAGGTTGAGATTATCGGGTGGATGTATCAATATTATAATACAGAGCCGAAAGATGAGGCTTTCGCGCTTTTGAAATCTAATGTAAAGATTACAAAGGAACGTATCCCGGCGGCTACCCAGTTGTTTACGCCGGACTGGATTGTGCGTTATATGGTGGAAAACAGTGTAGGCAGGCTGTGGTTAGAGGGGCATGAGGATTATAGCCTCAAAAATGAATGGAAATATTATTTGGATGAGGCGGAGCAGGAAGCAGAGGTAGCGGAACAGTTAAAGGCCATTCGCGAAGAATATAAGAATATCAAACCAGAAGAAATAAAGGTCATTGATCCCTGTATGGGTAGCGGACATATTTTGGTATACGCATTTGATGTGTTGATGCAGATTTATGAGAGCTGCGGATATAGCCAGAGAGATGCAGCAAAGAGCATTGTAGAGAACAATATTTACGGTCTGGATATAGATGACCGGGCATTCCAGCTTGCTTATTTTGCAGTAATGATGAAAGCGCGTTCTTATAACAGAAGGTTTTTGACGCTTGGAATAGAGCCTAATCTGTGTGCGATTCAGGAGAGTAACGGGTTACAGTATGATAAGGATATGGGGGATTTTCTGCTTAGTGAGGAACACAGGGAAACACTGAAATACTTGTTAAATGCCTTTGTTGATGCAAAGGAATACGGTTCTATTCTTGATGTGGAGCGGCGCGATTACGATGGTTTCCTTAAGGCGTGGGAATTGGCAGCGGAGGCTACGCTTGAAAATGTTGTGATGATCGGCTGGTATAATGAGTGTAATCAGGTTGTGCCTGTATTGGTGAAGCAGGCAAAGTTATTGTCGCAAATGTATGATATTGCTGTGACGAATCCGCCATATATGGGAATTTCAAACGGAAATGCGCAATTAAATGAATTTGTAAAAAAACATTATCCTGATAGTAAAAGTGATTTGTTTGCAGTATTTATAGAACGTTGTGGACAGATGATAAAAGAAAACAGATATCAGGCAATGATAACGCAGCACGCATGGATGTTTTTGTCAAGTTTTGAGAAGCTGCGTGAAAAGTTGCAGATGGTAGACATTGTAAATATGGCGCACTTGGGGGCAAGAGCATTTGAAGAGATTGGAGGGGAAGTGGTACAGACTACCAGTTTTGTGATGAGAAAAAGCCACACGGCAGAGTATCAGGGGACTTATTGCAGATTGGTAGATCCGACAACGCAGCAAGGAAAAGAAGATATGTATCTTGCAGGAAAAAATCGCTATGTAGCTGTGCAGGATAATTTTACAAAAATTCCGGGAAGCCCGGTGGCGTATTGGGTAAGAACCGCTATTGCAGAGGCATTTGTAGGTGGAAGTCTGGGGGCGATTTCTGAACCTAGAATGGGTCTAACGACAGGTAATAATGAAAAGTATCTTCGCTTTTGGTTTGAAGTCAATTTTATGACAATTGGATTAGGTATGAATAGAGAAATTGCTAAAAAAAGTATGAAAAAATGGTTTCCCTATAATAAAGGTGGAGATTTTCGAAAATGGTATGGAAACAGGATATATGTAATCAATTGGGAAAATGATGGACATTTGTTGCAAACGACAATGCATCCGTATGATAATAGAATTTGGGCGCATAATTTTAATCTTGAATTTATTTTTAGGAAACATTTATCGTGGAATGATATTACAAGTGGGACATTGGCGTTTAGAGCATTTGAACAAGGATTTTTATTTGATTCAGCAGCGGCAGTTGTGTTCGTGCCTGATGATAAATATTATCATTTGTTGGGATATCTTAATACAAAATTTGTGAATAAGGTATCAAAGTTACTTAATCCTACTGTGCACTTTAAGCTAGGCGATTATTCTAAATTGCCTTATTGTGATATAGATAATGAAACAATAGACAAATTGGCAAAAAATAATATAGTGCTGTCCAAAACAGATTGGGATTCCTTTGAAACTTCATGGGACTTTACGCAGCATCCTCTTGTGCGTTGCGCCTCATTTTCAATGGAAGAAATGCAGGAAGATAAGAAAAAACATATCTGTGATATGAATTATATCAGAGAAGCATATACAAATTGGGAAAATGAATGTTTTGTTCGGTTTAACCAATTAAAATCAAATGAAGAAGAACTGAATCGCATTTTTATTGACATTTATGGGTTGCAGAATGAGCTGGTGCCTGATGTAGAAGATAAAGATGTTACAGTTCGCAAAGCCGATTTAGAAAGAGATATCCGCAGTTTTATTTCGTATGCGGTGGGCTGTATGTTCGGTCGGTACTCTCTTGAAAAAGAAGGGTTGATGTTTGCGGGCGGAGATATAAAAGAGACATATGCGTACTATGGAGGAACATTTGCCGATACTGCTAATATTCCATTGGATGGAAAATATACATTTGAAGAGTTAGGAACGCCATTTTATTATTTGCCGGTGGAAGGGAAAAACCCCTTGGATTGCTGGAAAGTAGATGCCGATAATATCATTCCAATTACAGACGAAGAGTATTTGGCAGATGATATTGTAAACAGATTTGCAGAATTTGTGAAAGTTGTTTACGGGGAGGAAACGTTAGAAGAAAATTTAGAATTTATTGCAAAGGCGTTAGGGAATAAGGGTGCTTCTCCAAGAGATGTGATTCGTAACTACTTCTTGAAGGATTTTTATAAAGATCATTTAAAAGTGTACCAAAAACGCCCGATATATTGGCTTTTTGATTCTGGCAAGCAGAATGGCTTCAAAGCACTTATTTATATGCACCGTTATGATGCTGATACCATCGGAAACTTACGTGTAGATTATTTGCACCGCATGGAGCGTATTTACGAAAGTGAAATCAATCGTATGCAGGATACTATCGACAACAGCGGTAATGCAAGAGAAGTGACAGCAGCAACCAAACGTAAGGAAAAGTTGCAGAAACAGCTTAAGGAGTGTCAGGAATATGATGAAAAGATTGGTCACTTGGCATTATCCAGAATAGAAATGGATTTGGATGATGGCGTGAAAGTCAACTACCGTAAGGTACAGACAGCAAGTGATGGGAAATTCTATGAGGTGTTGGCGGATTCTAAAAGCATTATGGCTAGGGACAAATAATGTATATTAAAAGAAATGGGGGAGGACATGATGGATTGGAAGGGAGAAAAATTGTTTCATTATACAAACTATGTTTCCTTGCAAGGAATTATTGAGAACAAAGAAATGTGGTTGTCTAATGTAAGATCGATGAATGACAAAACAGAAATGACACATTTTATGAATTCTCTAAAAAAAGCTGTTAAAGATGAGTGCATAGGAAAAGAAGACGAAATAGATGCGCTTTTCGATTTACACCAAAAAAGACTGGCATATGAACAAGCATATTCTATTTCTTTTTCAAAACGATATGACGATGCTGCTCAATGGGATAGGTACGGCAATCGAGGAATGGGTGTATGCATTGTTTTTGATGCTGAAGTCTTAGCTGAATTAGTAAAGTATAAAGCGGCAATTCATCCAGTATGTTATAGTAATGATATGAGCAGAAATAAGGTTAAGGACTTGATTGTGCATTATGTACAGTATGGAAAGTTATTAAGAAACTTCAAAAATATTGGTGAAGTTTTTGAAAATGCATGGATTGCCTCAGCAGCATATAAGCATTTTTCATTTGAACAAGAGAGTGAGGTAAGGGTGTGTTTGTTGCCATTTTATGCAAGGCATTATGGTGTGCAGGCAAAATATAAAATGGAAAATTGGGGAATAAGAGAGTATTTTCCATTAGATTTAAGGGAAAGCAATGGAAAACTGACAAAGGGATTGATAACAGAAATAATGATTGGATCAAATGCTGTGTTTCCAGAAGGAGTGTTTGAACGATATTTAGATAGCCAGGGTATTGATACAATCCAAATATCATATTCGGAGTGTCTGCTTAGATAATGTATCATGTTCTATCTAACGATATAGAGATAAATGAAAGAGAAAGTTAAGCATTGTAGAACCAAATTTAAGTGACTGACGAGCTGAATACAGATTAAGCCAATTTTGGAGAAATGTATCAAGTATTTGGCAAATAAGTAATGGGTACAGAGGTTTTTTAATTTGAGAATTGTGAATTTCAATTAAGTAAATAGTCGGCAAGATATACATAGAAATATCTTGAATAGAAAGGGGCTCAAAAATGACGATTCAAGAAGTAATCAGTCAATTTAACACAACACCATTTATCTTTGCGGGTTCTGGGATGACGAGAAGGTATTACGGATTACCGGATTGGAAGGGGTTGCTGACAGTATTTGCAGAAAAAATAAATGATGATGAATTTGCCTATCGCTCATATGAAAATCAAGCAACATATGTGACGGATTCGGGTGATAAGATGTCAATAATAGCTTCCTTAATAGAAAAGGATTATAATAAAGCATGGTTTGAAAATTGGTCTGGAGTTCGTTCTAATGAGGCATTTGTTACAGAAGCGGTTACAAAAGGAACATCGCCATTTAAAGCAGAAATATGCGCATATATTTCTGAAAAGTCATCAGTTTTAAAAAAGTATGAAGATGAGATTCAGAAATTAAAAAAATATCTAAGAAAAATATTGCGGGTGTGATAACAACAAATTATGATACTTTTTTCGAGTCAATATTTGATGGATATAAAACATTTGTTGGTCAGGATGAACTTATATTTTCACAGTTGCAGGGAATCGCAGAAATATATAAAATACATGGTTCTGTAGACAAAGCAGACACTATTGTTATTAATCGTGAAGACTATGATGAATGCCATGAGAAAGGGAAATATCTTGCTGCAAAATTAATGACGATTTTTATGGAATATCCAATTATTTTTATGGGATATTCCATTACAGATTTAGATATAAGATCAATTCTTACGGACATGGTTCAATGTTTGCCGAAAGACAGGCTGCCATTGTTACAAAAAAGATTTGTTTTTGTGGAATATGATGAAAATATGGTCGGAGCAATGGTATCTTCACATTCTATGGTAATTAATGATAAAAACATAGAAATGACCAAAATTATGTTATCTGATTTTGGCGTACTCTATGAAGAACTAAGTAAAAAAAGGGCAGCATTTCCAGTGAAATTGTTGAGAAGATTTAAGGATGATCTTTATAATTTTGTTATAACGAGTGAGCCAACAGAAAAAATGAGGGTTGCACCGCTTGAAGATGAAAGAATTAGCGAGGAGACGCTTGCACTTACAATTGGATTGGCGTCAACTGGGATTATGGGACTTGCAAGGGCAGTCGATTCGGAAAGGTGGTATCGCAATATTATCCTTCATGATTTGCAATATGCAGAGGATGATATGCTGGAATATGTCTATTTGGATCTTGCAAAACAAAATTCATGGAAATTGCCTGTTTGGTTTTATTTACACCATGCGAAAAAGGAATACCCTAATATCCGTAGTAGAGCACCCCAAAATTACTCAGAAATTGTAACTAATGATTCCGTTGACAAATACAGAACGGCAATTCGAGGACGGTCTATGCAAGAGATATGGGAACAGGAAAGTGATCAGGATAAAGCAATACGATTACTGGGCTTTTTGGCATATGAGAATGTAAATGTAGATGATTTGGAACAGATTTTAAAAGATATTTTTATAAAGAATCCCAACTATATATCTTTGTCCAAAGGATCAACGAAAAGCAATGTGAGAAAACTGATACGGATGTATGACTTTTTGAAATATAAAAAATAAAAGACCTCATGAGTAAAGCATCCATACATAGACACCAACACGAAGCCTTTTCTGCCGGATACCGGGCTTGCCAGCACTTGCAAGCAAGCACCAGGCAACCAACAGCATCTTTAGCAAACATTCTACAATAAGAAAGATAAAGTGTCAATGGAAAATTGTGGGAAATAGTCCGGATATAATTGGAAGAAATAGATAATAAGGAATCATATTCATGGCAGAGTTAAATTTAAAACAAATCATAGATAAGCTGAATGCAGAGTTTGCCGGGAATGCCAGAAAACTTGTTTTTTGGTATGACGAAAAAGGCGAGTTTGCAGAGGATATTGACGGCATAGAGCTTGCAAACGCAAAGGTATATCAGCTAAAAAAGGACAATCAGTTTTATACAAAATATTTCTTGGAGAAAGAAGATACTACAACAAATTATTTGATATATGCACCGTTTCCCAAGCCTCCAGTGGCAGAGAACCACTTAGAGGATACTATGCTGTATTCAAAACGTTTTTATGCGGATAGGGCATCTCTTTTGGTTGCGGATTTGGGTATTGATGAGAAGTATAAGCCGATTATTGAAAAGCATATCAAATACTTTGCAAATAAAGACAGAGTACAGCGTTTTTATGATTTGGAAATTGAAAATTTCAATGAGGAGAATATCCTGATTGGACTTATGAGTGCCGTATGTAAAACACGTACCTGTACTTTTGATGAGGTAATTCGTGTGTTATTCACGGATGATACGCTAGAGGACAATAAATATATTGCGGATTTCCAGAAATATAATTTGTTGGAAGACTTCTGGAAGTATGTAGAACAGCAATTTGGGTTTACATCCCCATCCCCTACATTGGAGAAATTCTTGGTTTCCATGTTTGTAACGTATGCTGACCGCTATATCAGCTGTGAATTGCCCAAAGGATGGAAAGACTTTGTGTCCTATAAGTCCGGCAATATTATAGCTTTCATGGATAATCTGATGAACAACGTGCTTTATCGGGATAAGTATGATGAACTGTCTGCTTATGTGGCAGGTATATTGGATGTATCAGGCGTATTATCAGCGTATGAGCCGGAAAACCTGATAGAGTGTGATTCCTTTGCAGATATTGATAGAATTATCGTTCAATGGATTGTAAGCAGACTGCTGGCGGAGGACTTGCTTGCCAGACTTGGCAGTAGAAATATCCGTGAGATTTGTGATATGCGTTCCAAAATGCATTTCGGAAGGAAGTATGCAAAGGTCTATCAGATGCTGAGGAATGCATATTTTGTTATCAGTCAGGCTAGTTATAAACCATTGGATGGATTTAAAAATATCATTGATCATTATGTAGCCAGTGATTATGTTGTTGACTGCTGTTACCGTGAGTTCTACATATGCTATGACCATTTGGAAAGTACGGACGGTTATGAGGAGATTCGAGAGCTGGTAGAGAGTATTTACACAAATGAATATTTTGGAAAATTATTGCCAAAGTGGAATGCTGGCCTGCAGGAAGCGGATGCCCTTACGGTTATTCCGTTACAGCGTGAGTTTTTCAACAAATATGTCCGTCCCAACAAAGAGCGTACCGTAGTAATCATTTCAGATGGTATGCGTTATGAGGTGGGGTGTGAATTATACAAGCGGATGAAGGACAACCCTAAGTGTAAGGATTCTTTATCCATAAAACCTATGCTTAGCGTATTGCCGTCATATACAAGGCTTGGAATGGAGGCTCTTCTTCCACACAGGACATTAGAGCTGACGGATGATTTTAAAGAGTTGGTGGATGGAAGGTTTGCGGTTGACACGCAGACAAGGCAAGAAGTGCTGCGGTCCTATGTGCCGGAAAGCCGCTGTGTAAAATATAGTGATATTAAGGGATTAAAGGGTATGGAGCTTCGCGATATTTTTACTGCACAGCAGGTAGTGTATATCTATCATGACCAAATAGATAATACCGGGGAAAATGCAGAGGATGAGGTGTTTGAGGCTTGTGCTAAGGCAGTGGATGAAATTTCAGAGCTTATTCAGAAGATTTCCGGCAGTGCAAACACATACCGCTTTATTGTTACCTCTGACCACGGATTTATCTACAAGAGAAATCCAGTAACACAGAGCGATAAGATAAGCGCAGCAGAGGAACCGGGGAAGTTAAAGAAGCGTAGATATATTGTGGCAAAAGAGCCGGTAATGGATGATGGCATCATGAATATTGGTTTGGGCTATATGCTTGGAAATGATGATAGTAAGATTATTTCCTATCCATGCAGCACGAATGTTTTTTCGGCGAAAGGAAATGCCGGATTGAATTATGTACATGGAGGGTCTTCGCCACAAGAAATGTTAGTTCCGGTTATTGATATTAAAATGGATAAGGGGGCAGTGGAAACGCGTACCGTCCAGATTATGCTTGTCAGCTTAGTGCAGAAGATTACCAATCTGATTACTACGCTTGATTTCATCCAGTCAGAACCGGTAAGTGATGTTGTTAAGGGGACAAAGTACAAATTGTTCTTCTTGTCAGAGGATAATGAGAAGATTTCCAACGAAAATATCTATGTGGCTGATAAGAGGGATGAGGATGTACAGAAGCGTTTGTTCCGTATGCGTTTTACATTCAAGAACAAAAAATATGATAAAAATAAGAAATACTACTTGATTGCTTATGATGAGAGCAATGAGGCAGAAGTATTCAGGCATGAGGTCATTATGGATATTGCATTTGCCAATGACTTTGGATTTTAATCTAAGGTGGCAATGAGAAAGCTACAGTATGATACGTCCCCAGCCACATAGACGAGACGTTTCAAATTTTGTGCAGACTTAAAAGTCTGATATAAGATATGTGGATTGTTACGAGAGGGCAGAGCCGATTCCGTTGGTTCTGCCCTTAAAAGCGGACTTTTAAATCTATGATAAAAGTGTTATACTGCTTATGGCTGAACTGTTACGAAATTTTAGAAAAAGGTTAATTCCTATCTTGACAATAGGAATTAATAGCGTATAATAATTATATCATATCAAACAACTAGGAAATAAACGGGAACCGTTTTCGTATGGCGTGTTCTAAAATGGATAACATAGATTATATGATAGAAAGGAAAATCCCCATATGAGTAAAATGATTTATTTGGATAACGCGGCGACCACACAGGTGTATCCGGAGGTATTAGAGACGATGCTCCCCTATTTTACAGAGCATTACGGCAATCCGTCCGCCATCTATACCTTTGCCGACATCAGCAAAAAAGCAGTGGATGAGGCGAGGGGGGCGGTTGCGGATCTGCTCCATGCCAGAATGGATGACGTCTATTTTACCGGCGGCGGCAGCGAGTCGGACAACTGGGCGCTAAAAGCGACAGTGGAAGCATATGCTTCAAAGGGAAAGCATATTATCACCAGCACCATTGAGCACCATGCCGTGCTTCACACCTGCGCTTATCTGGAAAAACAGGGCTGTGAAGTCACCTATGTGAATGTAGATGAAAACGGAAAGATAAAATTAGACGAGTTAGAAGCGGCTATCCGACCGGACACCATACTGATTTCGGTTATGGCGGCTAATAACGAGATTGGAACCATACAGCCCATCGCAGAGATCGGCAGGATTGCCCACGAGCACGGCGTTTTGTTTCATACCGATGCGGTACAGGCATTCGGGCATATCCCGTTGGATGTGGAAAGCATGAATATTGATATGTTAAGCGCCAGCGGCCACAAAATCAACGGGCCGAAAGGCATTGGCGTCCTGTATATACGGAAAGGCGTCAAAATCCGTTCCTTTCTCCATGGAGGCGCGCAGGAGCGGAAACGCCGTGCCGGCACTCATAACGTGCCGGGCATCGTAGGAATGGGAAAGGCGGCGCGTCTGGCAAAGGAAAATATGGCTGCCAGAAGCGAAAAGGAAATTTCCTTAAGGGACCATCTCATTGAGCGTGTGCTGAAAGAAATTCCTTATACCAGGTTAAACGGGGACAGGACAGACAGGCTGCCCAACAATGCGAACTTTTGTTTCCGGTTTATCGAGGGGGAATCCATGCTAATCCTGTTAGATCAGGCAGGCGTCTGCGGTTCCAGCGGCTCTGCCTGCACCTCCGGTTCCCTGGACCCGTCCCATGTGCTGCTCGCCATCGGGCTGCCCCACGAAATCGCCCATGGCTCTCTCCGTCTGACCTTGTCAGAGAAGAATACCCTGGAGGAAATTGATTACACCGTAGAGGAACTGAAAAAGATTATAGAACGCTTGCGGGGAATGTCGCCGTTATATGAAGACTTTGTCAAAAAACAAAATGTATAAGTGATAGAGAGGGGAACAGATCATGTATAGTGAAAAAGTAATGGATCATTTTAACCATCCGAGGAACGTAGGAGAAATCGAGAATGCCAGCGGCGTTGGCACGGTAGGAAATGCCAAGTGCGGCGATATCATGCGTATGTATCTGGACATAGACGACGATGGCATCATCCGGGACGTGAAATTTAAAACGTTCGGATGCGGCGCGGCAGTGGCGACCAGCAGTATGGCGACGGAACTGGTAAAAGGAAAGACCGTGCAGCAGGCCCTGGAAGTTACAAACAAGGCAGTTATGGAGGCCTTAGACGGGCTGCCGCCTGTAAAGGTGCACTGTTCCCTTCTGGCGGAGGAGGCCATCCACGCGGCTCTTTGGGATTATGCGGAGAAAAACAATATCACGATTGAGGGGTTGGAAAAGCCTGTGTCTGATATCAGTGAAAAAGAAGAGGAAGAAGAGTACTAAAAGAGATAAGAGGAGATTGGCGATGGGAAAGAAAAAAACATTGGAAGAGAGAAACCTGGGATTTGAAACGCTGCAGCTCCATGTCGGGCAGGAGCAGCCGGACCCGGTGACAGATGCCAGGGCAGTGCCTATTTATGCTACGACGTCCTATGTGTTCCATAACAGCGACCATGCGGCGGCAAGATTTGACCTCACAGATTCAGGGAACATATACGGAAGGCTGACAAATCCTACACAGGAAATATTTGAAAAAAGGATTGCGGCGTTAGAAGGAGGAGTGGCGGCTTTGGCGGTTGCCTCCGGCGCGGCGGCAGTTACCTATACCATTCAGAACCTGGCTCAGGCGGGGGACCATATCGTTGCAGCCAACAATATTTATGGCGGCACATACAATCTGTTGGCGCATACGCTGCCGGAATACGGCATTTCCACAACGTTTGTGGATCCGCTAACATTGAGCAACTTTGAGAATGCCATTCAGGAAAATACAAAGGCAATTTACATTGAGACTTTGGGCAACCCAAACTCGGATGTCAGCGATGTGGAGGAAATCGCAAAAATCGCCCATGCCCATCAGATTCCTCTGGTGGTAGACAGCACGTTTGCGACTCCGTATTTGTCGCGGCCCATTGCGTATGGAGCCGATATTGTCATTCATTCCGCGACGAAATTCATTGGCGGGCACGGAACCGCTATCGGAGGCGTCATTATCGATTCCGGCAAATTTGACTGGGAGGCGTCAGGAAAATTCCCGTCATTGACAGAGCCAAATCCCAGCTACCACGGCATCAGCTTTACGAAGGCTGCGGGTGCGGCGGCTTTTGTTACTAAGATTCGCGCCATCCTGCTGCGGGATATGGGAGCCTGCGTCTCTCCTTTCCACGCATTTATGTTCCTGCAGGGGTTAGAGACACTCTCACTGCGCGTGGAACGCCATGTGGAAAATGCCCTAAAAGTCGTAGAATACTTAAACGGCCATCCACTGGTGGAGAAAGTCCATCATCCGGCAGTGACAGAGGACGAGGAACAAAAGAGATTATATAAAAAATATTTCCCGAAGGGCGGCGGCTCTATCTTCACCTTTGAAATCAAAGGAGATGAGCGGACGGCAAAGGACTTCATTGATAATCTGGAAATTTTTTCCCTTCTTGCGAATGTGGCGGACGTTAAATCCCTTGCCATCCATCCGGCGTCCACTACCCATTCCCAGTTAAGCGTTGAGGAAGCGGCGGAACAGGGCATTTATCCGAATACCATCCGCCTGTCCATTGGGACCGAGAGCATCCAGGATATTATTGAGGACTTAGAGGAAGCGTTTAAAGCTATTTCCTGATAACGCGGGAGCGGTCGCTTGGAAGTTCAAACGGCATGAGAGAATGGACTCTGCAAGTATGAGAGAAAAGCGGCGGCAGAAATGAGGGGGAAAATGATAAATTTCAACAGCATCTTAAAAGAGATTTTGGGATGGGTACTTACGTTTGTACTGGCAATCGGCTCGGCGTTTCTCATTAAAAATTATCTGATTATTAACGCCGATGTTCCGACAGGCTCCATGGAAAATACCATTATGCCGGGAGACAGGCTGATTGGGAACAGGCTCGCTTACTGCAAAGACAAGCCGGAACGGGGAGAAGTGGTGATATTCCATTACCCGGACGATGAAGAGGAGCTGTATGTAAAACGTGTCATCGGGCTTCCGGGAGAAGTGCTGGAAATTGACGATGGAAAGGTTTACATTGACGGTTCCGAAACGCCCCTCAAAGAGGATTATTTAAAGGAAGAGTGGGTGGTGGGAACAGGGCCTTATCGATTTGAGATACCGGAAGACGCCTATTTTGTGATGGGGGACAACCGAAATGATTCCTGGGATGCGCGTTATTGGGATAATACTTATGTATACCAGAATAAAATCTTAGGAAGAGGAGAAATTATTTACTGGCCGATACAGCATTTCGGAAAAATAGAGTAGGTGGGGCATTATGATATTGTTTCTTTCCAAGTTTTTTGTTCGGGAAAAAGAGGATAAAATCAAAATCCGGCAGGAATATGGGATTCTCTGCGGCGTGGTCGGGATTGTTTTGAACTTTCTGCTGTTTGCGGGCAAGTTTGCGGCAGGAACCATCAGCAATTCCATTGCCATCACTGCAGATGCGGTGAATAACTTATCGGATGCAGGCTCCTCAGCGGTAACTCTGATTGGGTTTAAGCTGGCAGGGGCCAAGCCGGATCCGGAGCATCCCTTTGGGCACGGCAGGATAGAGTATATTTCCGGCTTAGCCGTGGCGGCGGCAATTTTATTAATGGCGTATGAACTGGTACGGGATTCCGTCGGGAAAATCCTCCATCCGGCTGAGACGGAATTTTCCGCGGGCATTGCCGTCATTTTG